>CANCPA010000136.1 GCA_947379895.1 Chitinophagaceae bacterium
GTTTACTTTTAAGGGCTGTCAGAGACTATGACGTTGATAGGCTATAGGTGTACAGTTGGTAACAACAAAGCCGAGTAGTACTAATTGCCCGTAAGCTTTATTTTTTATTTCTTGTATGAGATTCTTTCCCGATATGTTATCTTATTGAGGTGTTAGTTAACAGGTATAAGTTGTAGGGTTTAAGGTTTAAATACTGAATACTCGTAACTTATCACTTATAACTTATCACTTTTTACATTCTTATGGTGATTTTTCCGGGGGTGTTCACCTCTTCCCATTCCGAACAGAGAAGTTAAGTCCCCCATGGCCGATGGTACTCGCATTTTGCCGGGAGAGTAGGTAGTTGCCATATTTATTGAGCTCCAACATTAATTTGTTGGAGCTTTTTTTATGCCCATAACTAATCTGTAACCCTACAATGCCTATTTTAGCATTATGTTTTTGGTATAGTTGTTCTAATGTGTTGTTTTCATTTTACTTATTTTATTTGATTTCACTTTTTTACACGCATATTTAATTTTTCTCTTGCAATAACTGTCCAATTTTTTTTGTCGTTGATTGAAAGGAATGTACTTTAATGTTGTTTTGTTTTTGTAAACATGAACATAATTAACTGACCACTTGATTATTAATTAGTATAGGCAGAGAAAAGAGTACTCTTATTGCCACTTTTTCCCTTTGTATTTTCCAAAATGAATCTGATAATAGGCAATAATTACTCCTTTGGTTCCTTCAAAATGATTTTCGAAAGGTGACAAATACAGTTGCCAATCTGCTATATATTCAACCAACTTGTCTTTTTTCTATACTTATTTTATGACGTGCAAAGTTTTTGAAGTAGGCTAATTCACTATGAAAATATTTTTAAAACTTTTATAGATGCTTTTTTACTGTAGTATTATTTAGTGCTACTGCAACTTATAATAGCATTATTACAACTTATTATAACACTATTACAGGTTGCGATAATACTAGTCTGAACAAATGAATACAAGGTTCATGCAATAATAACGTTAGTGTGAATTATATTAGTGTTACTGTGAATCATATTAGTGTTATTGCAAGTCGCAATAGTGCTAATATTTGTTGTACTAACACTAAATATTGTTGTGCTCTGTTAATTTATTCTTGTTGTTAGCTAACTATTACTTGTTTTAGTGCTAATTAAACTAGTGGGGATTTATGATTCCTTTTATAGAATTGTATTTTTTGACGGAGTGATTTAAAAAAATGTAAGGGAATAACTGTTCATTATTTAATTCTGCCACTAAAAACTCTAAGTACAAAAGCATTTTGATTGCGTTAAGTATTATTGGAATAGAAGAAAAAAATAAAATTAGTGGTAATAATATTGGGGCCAAACAATTACCGTTTAAATGATAAATAAAAACTGGGAATAATAAAATGGAGCTGCTGATATCCTAAACCTTTGGTAAGTATACTTTATGCATCTAAGTATTTTTAGAGATTTATTTTTTACTCCGTTGATTAACTGAAAACCTATCAAATCTAAAATATGACCGTTAAAAGTGGCATTATTGATTTGGTTGAAAAGGTTTATACAGAATTATTTTAGTATTTTTTTGAATGGAATTAATTAGGTGTTTTTTGTATTAACAAATTTTACAAATCAAATTGTAATTGTTATTAGTAAATAAAAGAGCCATCTCAAAGTGAATTGAGACAGCCCTTTTATTTTAATTTTACTTAACTTGATTATCTCAAGAACAACATTTCTCTGTATTTAGGAAGTGTCCATTCTTCATCATCAACTAAATGTTCTAATTTGTCTACATGATAACGAATAACATCAAAATACTTGCCCTTAACATCATCGCAATAAGCAATTGCTCTTTCTCTAATATCACCAATATTGTTAGCTACTTTTCTAGCTTCTACCATTGCATTTACATTTTCGTAAATAACATTAATATGTTCACTAACTTCTGTTAAGATAGCCAATTGACTTCTGTATGTTTTTTCAGGAACACCAACAGCTTTAAGACTTTCAATATTACCAGCCAATTGTGTTAAGTATTTAACTGCAGCAGGAACAATATGATTAATAGCTAAATCACCCATTACTCGAGCTTCTATCTGAACTTTCTTCAAATATTTTTCTAACTCAATTTCATGACGAGCTTCTAATTCAACATGTGTATAGATTCCGTTTGTTTCAAATAATTTCTTAGCCTTGTCAGTAACCATTGCATCTAAAGCAACAGGAGTTGTTTTAAGATTAGGCAATCCACGTCTTTCTGCTTCTTTATGCCATTCTTCGCCGTAGCCGTCTCCTTCAAACAATACATTTTTACTTTCAACAATATAGCGTTGAATAGTTTGCATGATAGCAACTTCTTTCTTTTCTCCCTTTTCAATGATTGCATCTACATCTTTTTTGAAATTCTTCAAAGTTTCAGCAATTATTGTATTTAAGACAGTCATTGGGTTAGCACAGTTTGCAGTAGAACCAACTGCTCTGAACTCAAATTTATTTCCTGTAAAGGCAAAAGGAGAAGTACGGTTTCTATCGGTATTGTCTAACAACAACTCAGGAATGCTACGGTGTAAATCTAATTTAAGTATAGCTTCATCTTGTTCGTCGAAGTTAGTACCTACACGACTTTCAACTTCAGCTAATACCTTAAATAGATATTCACCAACAAATACTGATATAATTGCTGGAGGAGCCTCATTTGCACCTAAGCGGTGATCGTTTGGAGCTGAAGCAATTGATGCCCTTAAAATATCTGCATAATCATGAACAGCTTTGATAGTATTAACAAAGAATGTTAAGAACATCAAATTTGTTTTTGGAGTTTTACCAGGAGCTAATAAGTTAACACCTGTGTCAGTAGCCATACTCCAGTTATTGTGTTTACCACTTCCATTAATACCTGCAAATGGTTTTTCATGTAGTAACACTCTTAATTTATGGCGTTTAGCAACACGACTCATCACATCCATCAACAAAGTGTTGTGGTCTACTGCAATATTTACTTCTTCGAAGATTGGAGCACACTCAAACTGAGCAGGAGCAACTTCATTATGACGAGTACGTAAAGGAATACCTAATTTATAAGCTTCATTTTCATAATCTCTCATGAATGCATACACTCTTTCAGGAATAGAGCCAAAATAATGATCTTCTAATTGTTGACCCTTAGCAGGAGAAGCACCAAATACTGTTCGACCACTTTGTACAATATCTGGACGAGCATTAGCCAATGCTTCATCAATTACAAAATATTCTTGTTCCCAGCCTAAAGTTGCAGTTATTTTATTTACATTCTTGTCAAAATAATGAGCAACATCAACTGCTGATTTATTTAAAGCTTCTAAAGCTTTTAATAATGGAGCCTTATAATCTAGAGATTCACCAGTATATGAAACAAAGATTGTAGGAATGCATAAAGTTCTACCATGACCAATTTCAATGATAAAAGCAGGAGAAGATGGATCCCATGCTGTGTAACCTCTTGCCTCAAATGTAGATCTTATACCACCATTAGGAAATGAAGACGCATCAGGTTCTTGTTGAACAAGTGCAGCACCATCAAATTCTTCAATAGCAGTACCATCACTTTTTAAAGTAAAGAAAGAATCATGCTTTTCAGCAGTCGTTCCTGTTAATGGTTGAAACCAGTGTGTATAGTGAGTAACACCCTTGCTTTCAGCCCAGGCACGAAGACCATTCGCAATTTGACCCGCATTTGCTCTGTCAATTTTCTTTCCACCTTTAATACTACCAATGAGACTCTTGTAAGCGTCGTCGCTCAAGTACTCTCTTGCAGTTTTGATGGTAAATACGTTTTCGCCAAAGATGGCTGTAATTTTTGAAGTCTTTGAGCCATTGGCTTCTACTTCATCTGTAAGCTTTGTGATTGCATCAAATCTTAATGACATGTTAGGAAAATTTAGTTAAATGATAAATTTTTTCAAAAGAAACATTTTTTTTCATTTTATCCAAAAAATGATACTACTTCTTGAAAAAAATGGCTTAATTAATATGTTTCAATTAAGTTTTGCAATATTAAGAATTAAAAAATTATATTTCGATAATGTTTATTTAAAATCTGCTTTTTTCATTAAAATAAAAAAAATATGATTGAAATTATAATTTTGTAAAAATAAAACACTATTTTGCGGTCGAAATAATTACATAGAAAAAAAACTAATGTATATTGTTTCAAGTAAAGCTCTTTATTTTGGTTTAATGACTAGGTGATTCTTTCTTTAAGATTTAGTAAGAAAGTGTTTATATAATATGTATTACATAATCGCAACCTATTTCTTTAAGAGTATATAAATAATGAATCACTATTTATTTATTATATAGTAACTCTGTATAAACAATGCCAATTGTATCGATTTGTTTGAACTCCTGATCAAGGTTCTGCTATTAATGCAATTGGATAATTTTTTTCTTAACACTTAAAACAAAAAAAACATGTTAAAAAAAGTACTAACAGTAATTGGAGCTATGGCATTATTGACTGCAACGCAAGCCCAAGATTCTACAAAAGGAACAACTACATTAACTTATTCTGTGGACGCTTACTACAAATATGATTTGGCCGGTAAAGCATCAAATAATAAGACAAGTTTCACAAACACTGCTAATTCTTTCGAGCTTGGTATGGCTTCGATTCGTGTAGACCATAGTTTTGGAAAAGTAGCAGCTACAGCTGACTTAGGTTTTGGAAAAAGAGCTGCTGAATTTTCTTATAATGACTTGGCTAATCCACAATTAACATTAGCTGCTGTAAAACAAGCATATATCAGCTATCAGGCATCAAGTAAAGTTAAATTTACAATTGGTAAATGGGCTACTCACGTTGGTTGGGAATTATTAGATGCTTATTCTAATCGTAACTACAGCATGAGTTATGGTTTTACAAATGGACCATTCTTTCATACTGGATTAAAAGCTGATATTGCTTTAGGCGGCAAGTCTGCATTAATGATTGGAGTTGCAAATCCAACAGACTATTCTACAACTTCTGATATTCATCAAGTTGCTATAGCTCAATTTAGCACTGGTACAAGTGATGACAAGATAAAAGCTTATCTTAATTTTCAAGGTGCAAAGGATTTGTTTCAAACTGATTTAGTTTTAAATTTTGTATTGGGTAGCAAATGGGGATTGAATTACGATGGAACTTACCAAAATACTGTGGCCCCTCTAGGCAAAATGAGTACTTGGTCTAGCAATGCTTTGTATTTAAATTACGATCCTTCGAGCAAAATTGGTTGGACTTTACGTGAGGAACTTTTCTCTGATAAAGACGGTATTAAGTTTGCGGGAGCTGAAAGTGTAATGGCAACAACTTTATCTGCCAATATACATTTGAGCAACTTGACTCTTATTCCGGAATTAAGATTAGATAATGCAAAAAATGAAGTTTTCTCTGATAAGGACGGTAAAGGAGCTAAATCTGCTACTAGTTTCATTTTAGCAGCTACTTACAAATTTTAAATTTTACTTTATGATTCCTAGTAAGTGTGTTATTTGCTAGGAATCATTTTAACAGTTACTTGTCACTTGAATTTAATCAAATAATGTTTTTACATTTTTTCTAGCATTTGTTTTAATGCAAAAAACTTTTTTAATAATTTAAACTCCCTCAATTATGACATCGACAAATTTAACTGCACCGAGTTTCCTGAACAGGTTTATTAAAGGTAAAAACTGGCGTTTAGGTATTACGCTTTTTACAGGAAAGATTTTGGGTCTACTTATTCTTTTGGCAGCAATGAAATTGTTGCCTGGTATGATAGCGACTCCTGCTTCAGCTGGAGAAACTTATACCCCACACGAAACAATGTTAATTAATACTGCAAACACTGTTTGGACATTAATAGCAGCATTCTTGGTTTTTGGAATGCAAGCCGGTTTTGTTATGTTAGAAGCGGGATTTGCTCGTCAAAGAGAAACAGTAAATGTATTGATGGAGTGTATTTTTGATACCTGTCTTTGTGGTTTACTTTTCTGGGCAATTGGCTACGCATTTATGTTTAGTGATGGTAATGGTTTTATTGGTAAGCATTGGTATTTTCTTCAAGGAGCACCGGATACTTATTTAACAACTGGCATCCCTGTAATTGCACATTGGTTATTTCAATATGCTTTTGCTGATACATGTTCTACAATTGTTTCTGGAGCGATGATTGGTCGTACTAGCTTTAGAGGTGATATTTTGTATAGTATTGGTATTACTGGATTTATTTATCCAATTATTGGGCATTGGGCTTGGGGTCCAGATGGTTTCCTAGCATTGATGGGAACAACGGGCAACTTTTTACCAACTCTTGGCAATGGGTTTAGAGATTTTGCTGGTTCTACAGTTGTTCACACAATTGGAGGTATTGCTTCATTGGCAGGTGCTATTGTTCTTGGTCCACGTTTAGGTCGTGTCTTTAAGCGTGATGGTGGCGGACCTATGAGCGGTCATAATATGACTTTGGGTGCTGTAGGTACTTTTATACTTTGGTTTGGTTGGTACGGGTTCAATCCTGGTAGTACTTTATCTGCCATCGATATGCAAGGTATTGGTCGTGTTGCCACTAATACTACTTTGGCAGCTTGTTCAGGTGGGATGGTTGCTATGTATTTGGCACTTTGGTTTGGTGATACAAAGGGAAAATTCGATTTGGCTATGACGTGTAATGGAGTTCTTGGTGGATTAGTAGCAATTACATGTCCATGTTATTGGGTTTCTCCATTAGGAGCTGTTCTTTTGGGTGCAATAGCAGGTTTAGTTGTTTATTATAGTACAATGTTACTTGAATACTTAAGAATAGATGATCCTATTGGTGCTGTTCCTGTACATGGATTATGCGGTATTTGGGGAACTATTTCATTAGGTCTTTTCGCTAGTGGCCAATTTGGTGCTACAGGTCCTTTTGGACCGGACAACTCTGCTCCTGTTACAGGTCTTTTTTATGGAGGTGGAAGTGGTATTTTACAAGCTCAACTGATAGGAAGTGGTATTATTACATTAGCAACATTTGTAATCGCATTCATATTGATGTATGCAATTAAGTTGTTACCTAATCCTTGGAATCTTCGTGTTGAGAAACACATTGAAGAAGGTGGATTAGATTTGTTAGAACATGGAAGTGTAGCATATCCAACTACATAAATTAATTTCTTTTAAATTTTTGTAAAAAAAAGAAAGCATCCCTTTATGGGGTGCTTTCTTTTTTTATGAATTTTATTCTTAGTTTAAAAATATTAATAAGAATAAAACCTTTTGTTTATGCTATTTTTCTAAGTACCTGTAAAGTTTTTATTTTGAACTTTTCATCGCAGGTAATACAATTGCAGCAATTAATAATGCAACTCCCCCAACTGTAGCTAAGCTATTTGATGCATTTGAACTAGTTGTAGATGCTGCAAATACACTTGCAGTTGAAATAATTGTAAAGCCTAAAACTGCAACTGATTTGAATAAATTTGTTTTTCTCATGACTATATGCTTAAAATCGTATAAAAATTAAATTTTTGAACTTTTAAATGCTGGAAGCACAATAGCTCCAATTAAAAGAACAACCCCACCAATAATTGCTGCTCCATTTGAAGCTTCATTAGTATTTGTAGATGCTGCATAAGTACTTGCTGTTGAAATTGCGATAATCGCTAAAACGTTCATTAATTTTACTAAACTTTTCATTTTTTCTTTTTTTTCTTTTTTTTTGAATTTATTGAATGCTAAATAATATTATGCTTTTGTTCCTTTAAAAGCAGGAAGAACAATTGCACCTATTAGTAATGCAACCCCACCTACTGTAGCTAAGCCATTTGAGGTATCTGATGTTGATGTAGTTGCTGCATATGTACTTACTGAAGCTAAAACTAAAATTGCAATTGTTGCAATTGATTTGAATCCTGTTGTTTTTATTAAACCTTTCATTTTCTTTTTTTTATTTTGTTAAAGATGTATACGATTTTGCAAATTGTACGCCAAATCAAATTTTAAGTTATTTGTCTTTAGTATTAAAAAAAATAGGAATGTGATGTTATTTTTAATTTTTTATTGTTTTACTATTAGCTGTTCTATATTAAAATGTGATACTTGAATTTTACGCAGTTTTTTTAAAAAATATTTTAAGTTGCTTTGATAATTTGTACTTAAGTTAAATAATAAATTATTTTTAGAATTATTGGTAAATATATTTAAAATGAGACAAAATGACTTTTAAAATAAAGTAAAATTAATTAGTGATTTAAAGTATGACTTTTGTCATTCTTTATAATCATGACAATATTGCATTAGTGACAATAATGCAGGTTTTGAAATTAATAAACTATCTATTATTTGTTGATTCTTTGAATTGGTATGAATTTTTTATTAATCATTTAGTATTGATTTTTTTAAATTGATACTAAATGACTTAAATCAACTAGAAATCTTATGGATTAATCCGTTTTAACTTATTGATAGAATGATGAAGAGTGATAAATAATACATTGAGATGTATAATCTTAATTGATGTGTTTAATTGGGATGTGGGAATTTGAGGTTTCACTGCTCTCACTAAATTAAGAATTAGGTTGTATGTTTAGGGATTATGTTTAAGACTAGCTAAAATATGCTTAAGCTTTTTGTTGCCAATTTATTAAAAGTTATTAAATTGGTTCTCACAAACCGTTACGGGCAATGTTCCTTTTGCCACTAATTTCCCTTCAATAATATCTGCAGATACATTTTGTATAATCATATCATCTTCATAACAGGCAATCAAATTAGGGGCATTACATGCAAACTTGATGGCGTAAGGATTACCAAAGAATAAGGAAACAGAATTAGTTTGTTGTTGTAACTGATTCATTAGATAAATACTCGCCTGATTGATGCCGAAATTATTGGCAGGACGTCGGCTATAATTATGAACACCTACTACAATTACATCATAACCTTTTTGAGAAATCGCATCAATCAATTGTTTGGCAGTTTCTATATTACCTATACTATCTAATTGTTTCTTTCCCGCTTGCGGCTCTATAGTTTCCTTACTACTATCTTTTCTTTTTTCTGTAGAGAAAAAATATGTATCGCAATTCAAGTCATTCTTCAAACGGGTAGTGATTGTATTTTCTTGGTTGATACCAATAGCGACATAAGCAATCTTTTTAGACTTGTTGAGTGGCAATAGCCCTTTAGTATTATTTCGGAGTAAGGTTATGGCATTTGTTGCAATCTTTGTTTCAATAGCAGTCGTTTCTTTGTTGATGTCGGATACAATTTGATTGGTATCTATTGGCAGTAAGTTGTTTAATCCAAGATTATATTTTGCCAGTAAAACCTTTTTGACACTCTTATTGATTCTATTCCAACTAAGACGATGGTCTTTAATTGCCAATTTAACCTTGTCGATAGTTCCCTGAATATCGGATGGAAGACATAACATGTCATTACCTGCAATCAATGCCTGTGCAGCAGCCTCTCCATCAGGGAAAAACTTACTGATACCCTTCATTTCCAATCCATCGGTAACAGAAATTCCTTTAAATCCCATCTCCTTTCTCAGTAAACCATTCACTGCCTTTGTAGATAAGGAAGTAGCCAAATTAGCAGTGGTATCAATTGAAGGAATATACAAATGAGCCATCATCACACTGCCTACACCTGCCTTAATCATTTTTTTGAAGGGATAGAGTTCCAAAGAATCCAATTGCGCACGCGTCTTATTGATGACAGGCAAATCGAGATGACTATCCACTGACACATCGCCATGACCAGGAAAGTGCTTAGCACAAGCCATTACATTTTCAGCTTGCATACCCTTCATATAGGCTACCCCAAAAGCGGCCACCTTATATTTATCCTCACCAAAACTTCGGTCATTTATTACTGGATTATCGGGATTATTATTCACGTCCACAACAGGTGCATAATTCATTTGTATGCCCAATCTCTTACATTGCTTACCCACAGCCCTTCCAAATTCCTCTACTAAACTCGGGTCATTAGTTGCACCAATCATCAGTTGACGAGGAAAACTTGTTATGCTATCCAAACGCATTCCCAAACCCCATTCGCCATCAATACAAATCATTAGGGGTGTTTTGGCAATACTTTGATAATAATTAGTCAAGTTAGCTTGCTTTGAAGGCCCTCCCTGAAAGAAACAAAGTGCTCCGACATTATATTTTTGAATCAATTCAGTTACCTGCTTTACATGGTCGCCACCAAGATTACTATGTGCCCGAATTACCATCAGTTGTGCAATTTTTTCATCATCCGACAGCTTTTTAAATTGTTGACGTACCCACTTTCTAGATGAATGATTTTTCTTGTAAAACTGTTGAGAAAATGCAATAGGCATCGCCAAGAGTATATTCAAACAAAAAATAAGCAGAAGTCTATTTAGCATGATGTGGAGTTATGAGTTATAAGTGATGAGTATTAAGTATTAGGTAATAAGTATTAAGTTATACCTTTTATGTTAGGTATTTAATCTAATAATTCGTGATTACATAACACGCACGAAAAAACCACAAATGACACTGAATAAAGTTTCCTTTGAATTCTGATGCCTTTTGTGGTCGTTTACATTCAAATTATGAACCGTGTGAATTTGAAAGTATAAGATAAATAATATGTCTTATTAGTCAAAATAATAAAGTAAAGAATTCGTATCACATTTACAACTTAAAACCTAATACCTACTACTTACAACTTATTACTTTCTTACTTCTTCTGTTTCCGTGCTTACTTCCTCTCCTTCTTGTCCTCTTAATTTAAGAACTATATCGTACTTTTTCAAGAATGCAAACCACTTCACCATCTTCTTCATATCGCTTGCGTACACCCTATCAAAATCCATATCAGGATATACTACTGCGAAATATGCCTTTAATGCCTTCGGGTCTTTATCAGAAGGAAGAGGTAAGTCGCTCTTATCCATTGCATGAAACACTTCGATAAGATTTACATTTTCCCTGATAGTGAATATTTCTATCGTTTCAAGATGCGTAAAGGTATTGCCCCTTGCCGACATGAACTTAACTGTATTATCCTCTAGACTCTTTACTATCGTTCCATCAGTTCTTGTAGCTACCAATTCAAACAATCCCGAAGTACCAGTTACCGCTAATAATTTATAATAATCCATTGTAATTTTTTTTGAACCCACAAAATAAAGGGAATTACACTACAAATGCTATTGTCGGCACTCATAAATAAACCCCAAAAATAGTTTTAAGTTGCCATCTGTAAGTAATAAGTAATACGTTTTACGTTCTACGTTAGCCGATTCATCAATTAAACTATTCAATATTGCAGTAAATTGTAACTAAAAATTATATTTCAAGAACTAACGAAGAACTAAAGACGTATAACTTAAAACGTACAACTTACCTTAAATCAAACGCTGAAACAACTTATCTAACTGTTCTTCCTTATAGGTGATATAGGTAGGACTTCCTGTAGGAGTCACATTTGGAGTCGCACACTTGAACAACTCATCAATCAGTGCCGACATCTCGGTATTTGTGAGTTGTTGTCCTGCTTTTATCGCCTGTTGACGTGCCATACATCTCACTAATTTTTCTCTATTGCTAAATTTAACATCACTATTAAAATGTTTGAATTGTTCCAATAACAACTCAATACTATTTTTTTCATTCCCCTTCAAAACATCGGCAGGAACGCCTTGAATCACAAATGTATTATTTCCAAAAGGCTCTATCGCATATCCAATTACCAATATTGAAGGCAGCAAGTCCTTTAGTAAAGCTGCATCAGGGGCAGACAATTCAAGTGTAACAGGAAATAAACTCTGCTGAGTAATCATTTGCGAACCATGAGAGGCCGCACTATACTTCTCGTATAATACCCTTTCGTGTGCCAATTGCTGATGCACTAATATGAAACCACTCTGCGCAGATGCCAATATGTAGGTATTGTGCAATTGCATATAATGTGTGGTTGTATGCACCGACATCGGTGAAGAAATGGTATTAAAAGGTGATTCTTCATCTAGTGGAAGTTGTGTATTAGCAGATGCGAATGCATTCTTCAATAGATTATCGCCAAATGAGGGCTCCGTTTGATTGAGTTCACTTGGTTTGAAAAAATCTTTCCAATGCCTTAATTCACTCTTTTCTGAAGGGTCAATTAGGTGTGCCTGTCCCTTTTGACTAAATGTATTATACAAACCTGAAGACGTTGCAGCCTCTTGTTGACGATTTGTAAACGGTTTATTAATGGCATCTAAACCTTGTATTTCAGGATTTAAAGTAAAGTCTAACGATGGAGCAATACTAAATTGTGCAAGGGAATGTTTCACAGCCGCCTGAATGAAAGCATACACAATCTTTTCATCCTCAAACTTTATCTCTTGCTTTGTTGGATGCACATTAATATCAATTACTGATGGGTCAAGGTCAATAAAGAGTACATAAGTTGGGAAATTTTCCTTCGGAATCATATCACTAAAAGCACTACTCACCGCATGATTTAGATAAGCACTTTTGATAAAGCGATTATTTACAAAAAAGTATTGGTCGCCTCTAGTCTTTTTCGATGTTTCAGGTTTTCCTACAAAGCCATACACATTTACATAGTCCATTTCTTCTTTTACACTCACTAGTTTAGTAGTGTAGTTATTTCCTAAAATCTGAATGACACGTTGCTTAATATTGCCCGCCTCCAAATGAAACTGTTCCAATCCATTGATAGTAAGAGAGAAGAAAATATTTGGATAAGCCATTGCCACCCTTATAAATTCATCAATGATATGCCTTGTCTCGGCAGGATTTGATTTGAGGAAGTTTCTGCGAGCAGGCACATTAAAGAAAAGGTTCTTCATGCTAATACTCGTTCCTGTATTGCAAGCGCAAGGTTCTTGTTTGACCACCACACTATTTTCAACTACTATATAAGTTCCTAACTCATCTTCGGCTCGTTTCGTCTTCATTTCTACCTGTGCCACAGCCGCAATACTTGCTAAAGCCTCCCCTCTGAAACCCATCGTGGTGATGCTAAACAGGTCGTCAATATTTCTGATTTTACTAGTTGCGTGACGCTCGAAACTCATCCTAGCATCGGTTTCGCTCATTCCCTTCCCATTATCAATCACCTGTACGAGAGCCTTTCCTGCATCGGAAATGATGAGTTGAATATTTGTTGCACCGGCATCCACCGCATTTTCCAATAGCTCCTTAACGGCACTACCGGGTCGCTGAATTACTTCACCTGCTGCAATTTGATTCGCGATGTTATCGGGTAATAATTGAATAATATCTGTCACTCCTCTATTTTCTATTTAGTTGTAGGCTGCGAAAGTAAGTGATATGCATTAAGGGAAGAAATGAGGATGCTGAAATCAGGTTTCAGGGTTCGGGTTTCATGTTAATTATATAACTCACCTTACGCAATAATTAATAAAGGTTATTAAGTCTAATTTATATTCTTCAACACAAAGACACAAATACTCAAAGTAGCACAAAGAAAAAATGAAGTATTGATACTAATGAAGTGATTTTAAAGAACTTAGAGCCTTTGCGACTTAGTTTCTTTGTGGCAATAGAAATA
>CANCPA010000137.1 GCA_947379895.1 Chitinophagaceae bacterium
CAAGCAGGAATTTATTATGGGATTGACAATCATACAGAAGATGAAACCTATATGGTCAGTTGGAATTATGGGCTAAAGAAAATACTCTATGGATTGTGTATAGGAGGTTCACCAACAGACTTTTCGGATGGAAAACAGACTTTCATTCCACTCGATTCTGCTGAAGGTGCTGAGGGTGCGGAAAGAATAAAACTGATGTATTTCATCAAGTCATTGCAGCATTTTTTGGAGTTGAGGAATACCGAAAAGACAATTGGGGAATGGGCACTTTATCTGCAAGAATTGTTGGAGAATATGGTGTTTGAATCGGGTGTACAAGATGATGAAGACTTTCCTAGGTTCGTTTCATTTATAGATAAATTGGTGATGCTTGATAAAACGACACAAGACATCAAAATCAGTTTTGAGGTATTCAGATATAGTTTTTTACAACAACTAACTGCCGAAACAAAGTCGTCTTCATTTTCTGGTTCAGGAATCACCTTCTGCTCTCTTGTGCCGATGAGAAGTGTACCGTTTAAGATTGTGGGTATGTTGGGTATGGATTTCGATAAATTCCCTCGTAAGGAAAAGCCGCTTAGCTTTAGCATTTTACAAAGAGAAAAACTAAAGGGAGATAGAAATATCAAGGAAAATGACAAGCACTTATTTCTTGAAAATCTATTGAGTGCCAAAGAGTTCCTTTACATAAGTTATATCGGAAAAAGCAGTAAGGACGGCACTGCGATTCCTCCATCTTCGATGGTGGATGAATTAATTGGATATGTGGCGAATGCCCTTAAAATAGAAGGAGATGCCCTTAGTAAAAAGTGGGTTACCGCTCATCCTTTGCATGGCTTTAGTAAACGTTATTTTGAATCGGGAGGATTAATCAATTATCTAAGTGAAGACTGCTATAAGACAGATTTGCGGGTGTTGGAGTTAGCAAAAGTTCCTGATGAACTTAATTATGAAGAAATAAAGATTCAGGACTTAGTGAGTTTCTTTCAAAATCCACCGAAATATTATTTGAATAAGAGATTGGGTGTTTATTATAGGGCCGAAGAGGAAATGATACCTGAACATGAAGTGTTTGAGTTTGACAAACTAACAGAATGGGGTATCAAGAATGAGTTGCTGTATGTGGAAGAAGACAAGGTGGAGGAAGAATTGAGGATAAAGAAACTAAACGGGGAGATGCCCTTAGCAAATATGGGTTCTGCTTTGGTAGAAGAGTTGAAATTAGAATTGAATGAATTGAAACTTATCTATCAAGGATTGGTGAATGATAAGACACAGGTTCCAAAAGACATTGACCTTACGATTGACAATTCGAAGATAAAGGGCAGGATTGAAGAAATATTTGATGATTCGTATATCTACGTATGTAATTCGAGTGATTTTTCAAAGCATGTAATTGGTGCTTACATCAAGTTTTTATTGCTGAAAGTACAAGGGTTTGAAATCAATCTTCATTTCATCAATAAGAAGGATTTGCAGATTTATAGTGTTAGGGCAATTACAATCGATAAGGAGAAAGCTGAGGCTCAATTGAAATTATTAATTGGTTACTACAAGATGGGATTGAAGGATTACTTCCGGTTTTACCCAGTTTTATTACTTCCTAAAAAGCTACCCGATAACTATGAGGAATTTATTGCAAAGTATGAAGATGCCTTAGAAAATGATAGAAATTATGACTTTGGAGACCCTTATCTACAAAAAGCAGTGGAAAATGGATTCTTTAAAGAATCGTGTTTTGATGAGTTAGAGGGAAATGTAAAATCTATTTTGGGGATGATACCTGAGAGTTTTATGGAACTTTTTAGTTGAAGGTAGAAGGTGAAAGGTGAAAGGTAGAAGGTGTAGGGTGAAAGGTATTAGGTTATAAGTTGTAGGTTATACGTTATACGTTATACGTTATACGTTGTAGGTTTTACGTTGTACGTTTTTATTGTAGGTTTTACGTTAGAGGTTTGAGGGTGGATTAGATTGATTAATTTATTACAAGAATTATTAAAAGAATAAAATAATAATAATATGCCACAAGTTGTTCATGAATCATTCGATGCAAAGACAGTTGAATTGCAAAATAGCAATCTGATTGAAGCTAGTGCGGGAACAGGTAAGACATTTTCGATTGCCCTATTATTAATCAGATTGATTGTAGAAAAGGGTATCCCTATTGAAAAGATATTAATGGTGACTTTTACAAAAGCAGCCGTTGCCGAATTGGAATTGAGAGTAAGGAGTTTTGTACGTTCTGCTTTGCAAAATGTAATCACTCGAAACTTTGCACCTCAAGACGACCCTGTATCAATCATCTTACTAAATGCAGTGGCTACAAATGGCAATAATCTAGTCATTGAACGATTGAAGACGGCCACTTTATTCTTAGATGAGTTAGCGGTGATGACAATTCATAGCTTTTGTCAGAAAACCTTATCTGAATATTCTTTTGAAACCAATCAAACATTTGGGGCAGAGAATATGAGTCCTGATGAGTTTTCGGAGTTGACCGAAGATTTCTTTAATCAGTTTTGGAGAAAATATATTACTACGCTTGACCTTGAACTATTAAAAGAACTTATTGGGAAAGGACTTTCACGAGAAACACTTTTAAAGCAGGTTCAGTCTATCATAAGGGGGCAAAAGACAATTGGAATAGAATTTCAAGCAGATAGTTTTGATTTTACAAGTACAAAATCTGTTATTGATGAAATCATTGTATTGAAATCTAATGTGCAGACGATACAAGAAGAAATTATTCTTGAATTAACGAAGAATAAGCCCAAATATCTTCAAAGCATTTCTCTAAATAAAAGTGCTGTAGCAAACTTTGAACAACTTTATTTAGATGATGCTATCGAAGGTTTAGTTCAGAAAATTAAAGAAAAATCAGATAATGTATTTTGCAAGAAAATCTTTAATGAAACCATTCTCCCACTACTCGAACAAAAAGCAGTTGCAGAAACTGAATTTAGTAATCGTCTAATATTAATCATCAGTCAAATTGGAGAAATTGCTGCAGCCGAAGTAAATAAAAATATAAAGGATGCGAAGAAGGTAAAGGGTTTCATCACTTTTGATGATATGATTGAATTATTGCACGAAGCTGTCGTATTAAAATATAATCCTACTTTAAAAGAGGCATTAAGGGATAAGTATCAGGCTGTATTTATTGATGAATTTCAGGATACGGATAAACTTCAATATGGAATTTTTAATACACTCTTTGGAGATAATCATACCCTGTTTTATATAGGCGACCCGAAACAATCGATATATGGATTTAGGAAGGCCGATATCAATACCTATCTAAAGGCATCGCAGGAGGTAGATAACTTGTATAGAATGAATACTAATTTTCGTTCGAATGCGGTGTTTATTGAGTCGATGAATTGCTTTTTTAAACCTACCCCCGAATTTGACACTTTTGCTTTAGGCACTCCTCCCCCATTTGAATATATCTCTGTGAACTCGCCTGCAAATAATCAGAAAGGATATTTAATGAAGAATGGCATTACTACAAAAACATTGTCAATTTCTACGCATCAGCAAAAGAAAGGGTTGTACAAGGGTGTTGTATCAACGGTCATTCAACTATTGAATAAGGATATCTATAAAATTCGGGAACATGAAACAACAAGAGAGGTAAAACCGTCGGACATAGGGATTGTTGTTAGGACAAATAATGAAGGCAGGGCGATAAAAGAATGGCTTTCCAAATTTAGGATTCCTGCAATTACTGTTGATGATAGCAAATTATTGAGTTCGGATGAGGCGAAGGAATTGTGTTATATACTTGAAGCCGTCAATACTATTGAACAAGGTGCTATCAACAAGGCGTTGCTTACAAAGATTGCTGGATATAGTATTGACCAATTATTAGTCTTGAATGAAGAGGAAATATTAGCAAGATTTAGACAATATCAGGATGATTGGAAGGAGAAAGGAGTGTTTGTGATGCTGAAAGAATTTATCTCAGACCATGAATTGAGTAGCAGACTCTTGAGAGTGGAAATTGATAATGGCGAAAGATTGGTTTCCAATATATTGCAACTGATAGAAATCATTAACAATGTAGAAGTCAAGAAGCAATTGGATAAAAAGGAATTGATTCAGTGGCTTAAAAAAGGCATTGAGGGCAACTTAAATGAAGGCGATGAATTTGAACAGCGGATTGAGAGTGATGCTGATGCCATCAAGATTGTTACCATCCATAAATGCAAGGGATTAGAGTATAATATTGTACTTGCCCCTTCCTTAGATTTACTTCCATCTTCACCGAATCATACGACGATTTCATTTAGAAATCCCGATGATTCTTTCTATTATAATATTGATAAGAAACTCGCCTCGGAAGCAGAGATTACTTGGGCATCGGAACAGGCTGAACAAGAAAATAGGCGTCTGTTATATGTGGCTATCACTAGGGCAAGGATGCAATGCTTTATTTATGCCAATGTGGGTAAATATTATGTAGGTTCGTGTTTAAGAAAGTTTATTACTGCATTAAATGTTCCTACAAATGACGAAATTGAAATGGATGCTGAACATTGGGAAAAGTGGGTGCCAAAGGAAATAGATTATTCGTTTCGATATTTTTCAGAAGCCAATAAAGTCGCCACTAATTATGCTACAATCTCCACACAAACATTGCCTTTACTGCATCCTAATTGGCGTAAAACAAGTTATAGTGGATTGAATCCTGAACATACAGCGACAATTTATCCCAATAATACGGTAGTATTAGATGATGAATATGAAAAGTTTGCCTTTAGGGATTTAAAGAAGGGGGCACATACGGGTAATCTGTTGCACTATATTTTTGAGAACCTGAATTTCAATAACACTCAATATTGGGATTCAACCATTAATAAGGCATTGAATAGAGTATTTGCCATCAACAATGATAATTATGTGACGCATATTAATCAATTATTGACTCATGTTACCGAGGTTTCATTACCTATGAACGCTTTGCACCCAACTAATAAAGCATTTTCATTAAAGGAGTTGACCAATCAAAACAAGTTGAATGAATTGGAATTTGATTTTCCATTAAAGCCATTCAATACTGATAAGCTTGTATCACTTTCTACGGAAGCTATTCCATTTCAAAGTAGGTCATTTACTGAAATTGAAGGTATCATGAATGGGAAAATGGATTTATTCTTCCTAATGAATGATAAGTATTATATACTCGACTGGAAATCGAATTATTTAGGTGATACCCTTGAAGACTATAATGAAGAAAAAGTTGCCGCTGCAATGGGTATAAATAATTATCATCTTCAATATCATTTATATACGGTTTCTGCGAAGAAATATCTGAATCATTGCATCAAGGATTTTGATTATGAACGAGATTTTGGAGGGGTTATCTATGTATTTTTAAGAGGGGTAAGAGTGGATAGCAAGAGTGGATTGTTTTTGCATAGACCAACTAAAGAAATCATTGAAAAGTTTGAGGGGATAATGTCTTGATAAACTATTCATAAATAAACAAAACTTACACAAAAAAATAAGTGTAGGCTTAGTTTATTTGTTACTACTCAGGAGGTTCTACCACAGGGGCAACGAAGAAAAAACAAGGAACACTAGGACTTCTTGTAAAATAATTGACAGGCAAATATTTAAACTGTATTCTTTTCCTTGTGTTTCTTTGTTCAAAATCTTCTGACCCTAGTGGTAAAAATACCTGAGTAGTAACGTTTATTTTGATATTATTTAATTCTCCAAACGCACTTTTACTGCATTTGCATGTGCCCTCAATCCTTCTGCCTCTGCCATTAGCTGTACAGTATTGCCAATATTCTTTAATCCTTCCTTAGATAGGTGTTGATAGGTAATCTTTTTCACAAAACTGTCGATACTAACCCCACTATATGCCCTAGCAAATCCGTTAGTTGGAAGTGTATGATTGGTTCCGCTTGCATAATCGCCTACACTTTCGGGTGAGTAATTACCTAGAAAAACAGAACCCGCATTAATAATTCTTTCCCCTATTTGTTCGGCATAAAAACAACTGATTATTAAGTGTTCAGCAGCATATTCATTCACTAAATCTATTGCCTGCATCATGTCTTTCACAATAATTCCCTTACTATTCTCTAATGCTTTTCTTGCAATATCTGCTCTAGGTAATAAGAGCACCTGCTTATTTAATTCTGCAATTACATGATGAACAACCTGTTCTTCGCAGGTAACTAAAATTACTTGACTATCAATACCATGTTCGGCCTGACTCAATAAATCGGCAGCAACAAAGGATGCATTAGCTGTATCATCTGCCAATACACAAACTTCACTAGGTCCTGCAGGCATATCAATCGAAACTCCTTCCTGTTGTATCATTTGCTTTGCACAGGTGACATATTGATTTCCGGGACCAAAAATTTTATACACCTTCGCAATTGATTCTGTACCATAAGCCATTGCTCCAATTGCCTGAACTCCACCTACTTTGTATAATTTATTGATTCCCGCCACTGAGGCTGCAAACAAAATTGCAGGATGTAGTTTACCCTCCTTATTAGGTGGCGAACAAAGTATAACTTCTCTACAACCTGCTAATTGTGCTGGAATTCCTAACATGAGGATCGTAGAAAATAATGGTGCAGTTCCACCAGGTATGTAAAGTCCAACTTTTTCAATACCTACAGTCCGACGCCAACACTTTATGCCGGGCATCGTTTCAATTATCTCAACCTGTGAAATTTGTTGTTGATGAAATAACCGAATATTTGCAGCAGCTTGAAGAATAGCCTCTTTTAAATCGTCGGATAATAGATCTGAAGCCTCATCAATTTCTTGTTGAGAAACAACAAAATCAGAGAGTTCAATGCCGTCAAACTGAAGTGTAAATTGCTTAATAGCTCTATCACCATTTTTTTTGACCTCATCTAAAACGGCTTTTACTTTTTGCTGTAATTGTGTATTGTCAAACGAGGGGCGAGTAATTCCCCACCCTCCTACAGGTGGCGATGTATGTTCTCGTAAATCTATAATTTGAAGCATGTCTCGAGTTGTAAGTAATCAATAATAAGTGAGTTGTATAAGTGTCAAGCATAAAATTGATCACTTATAATTCAATACACATTACTATTTTAAATAATCATTTTTTCAATAGGAACTACTAATATTCCTTGTGCACCGAGATCCTTTAATTGTTCGATGATATCCCAAAAATCACTCTCTTTAATAACAGTATGTACACTACTCCATCCTGCAGTTGCAAGTGGTAAAACTGTAGGACTTTTCATGCCAGGCAACAACGAAATAATCTCTTCAAGCTTATCATTAGGCGCATTTAGTAATACGTATTTGTTGTTTTTTGCCTTCTTTACTGATTGAATTCGAAATACAAGTTTATCTAATAATTGCTGTTGTATTTCTGTAAGATTTTTGTTTTTAATCAGAGTCGCCTCCGACTTCAAAATAACCTCTACTTCTTTTAAACCATTCATAAATAAAGTAGAACCGCTACTCACTAAATCACAGATTGCTTCTGCCAAGCCAATTCCAGGGGCAATTTCTACGCTTCCACTAATTTCGTGTATATCAGCCTTGATATTATTTTTATCTAAAAAGTCTTGAACAATTACAGGATAAGAAGTTGCAATCTTTTTCCCTTGAAGAAACTGCGAGTCTGTATATTCTTCATTTCGTCCAATCGCAATACTTAATCTACATTTACCAAAACCCAATTTTTCGTATTGTATGACTTCCTTTTTCTTCTCAAAAACAACATTCTCGCCAACAAAACCAATATCTGCCACCCCATCTTCTACATATTGAGGAATGTCATCATCACGCAAAAAGAATACTTCCAAAGGATAGTTATTAGCATCAGCTTTTAACTTATTCACGCCATTACTAATATCAATGCCGCATTCCTTTAACAATTTCATACTATCATCGTGTAGTCTTCCGCTTTTCTGAATTGCCAATTTCAATTTGCCTCCATTCTCATAAGAAGCATTTGTTTCTTTATTTGTCATTTTTATAATTTTAAAATACATGCTTTCGAAAATCTGTTTCTTCAAGCAAGATGTGAAAATAAAACAGGCCTACCAAAATTCGGTAAGCCTGAATAAATATGTTGTGCATCACAAAACACTATTAGCCTACCCGTTAGGTAACTTAAAAGCATAATGACGATGATGTATTTTTGAAATCATGCCGCAAAAATAAGGGAAATAAAAAACAGACAAAATTTAATTATATAATTTATTGAATTGTGTAAAAGCGTTAGAGGTATTTATCTTTTTGTTACCATCATTCTTAATTCGTCCTTGCTACCACAGTATCGTGTGGGTCTAGTTTTTTAAGTCGTTCAACAGCTTCTTTAAGTTCTGGCTTAACTATATTTTCAATCTCAGAAACAAAAGCTTGATAATTATTTATAAATTCAAAAGAGTCCATAATTTTTAATTTGCACAAATGTAAGGTTTCTATTAATTAATACTTCGGTAAAAAATTAAGCAGCAATTTCCCGCTACCGCTCGTGAAATCAGGGTGTCGCTGCCGCAAGTCTGTGACTTGTGGCATATAATGTAGTTAAACTAAAAGTACTTTTGCCAAGAATGGTTTTATTATGTTAGTTATCCTGTAGCGAATCCACAAGCGACACGCTTGCGGTAGCAGCGAAGAGGGAAGCGAAGGGGAAGAATGACGAGCGGCAATTGGGTATTTAACAATAAGGACATTAGAGACATTATTAAGGTTGTAATAAATAACAATGAATCGTTTAAAATGAAATGGAATGAATACTTTGCATAATAACTTAGACACAATCGAAAAACTGATATTTGAAGTAGGAGTTAGAATTAGAACAATTGACATACACCCTGAATTGGACTTAATGTTGGTGATATTGAATACAAAAGCTGTATTGCATATAAAACTTTCCTCTTACCCAAAATTGGCAAAGGCCAAAAAAGAAATACTTTTAAAATATGAACTCATAGCAGACGGAGTTGGGATTCATTGGTCTCTTCTTGATGAAGACATTAGTTTAAAAGGCTTTTTGCAAGATGAACTTAAAAATATTCTGAAAGTTGGCAATACACAAAAATCTTATGTCGCATAGTTAATCCCCTCTACCGCTCGTGAAATCAGGGTGTCGCTGACGTAAGTCTGTGACGGGTGTATAAAAAATTTTCGCATAAATGTGGTAGCCACCAACCCTATAAGGGCTCAGAGCCCTTATAGGGTTTCATAGTCAGCGAAAAACTTTTATGTTACATCTGAGACTTGTGGCATTTAATGCAGATAAACTAAAAGTACTTTTGCCAAGAATGGTTTTGTTATGTTAGTTATCCTGTAGCGAATCCAAAAGCGACACGCTTGCGGTAGTAGCGAGTTATAAAAGACATTATGAAGCGTATTTGGTGTAAATAAATTGTGATGACTGTTACTCCAACTTCTTGGTTCCCTAAAGATTCTGATGCAAGAGGACTTGTTTGGACATTATTCTTGAACGAATTAGTACCCGCTTAATTACTTAAAATTCAAACCACTCCCATAGTCTGCTTTTGGTTCATTCGCTTAGTATAATTCTAATTGATTCTTCGATTTAAAGCCGTTTAGCTTTTGCTTAAATAATGCGGCGGTGCTGTTGTTTTCTATTTCGTGTTTACGTGCAATACTTATTTTCAAAAAGTCTTCTTCTTTGTCTATTCCTAAGAAACGTCTGCCTAATAAGTTAGCTGCTATTCCTGTTGTGCTACTACCAGTAAAAGGGTCAAGTATCCATGCATTTGGTTGAGTTGAAGCTAATATACATCTAGTTAAAACAGCCAAAGGTTTTTGTGTAGGGTGTTTGCCACACTTTTTTTCCCAAGGTGCAATGGCGGGCATTGCCCACACATCTTTCATTTGTTTGCCTTCATTTAGCTCCTTCATCAACTCGTAATTGTAGTAATGCGGTACTTTCTCACATTTCCTTGCCCATATAATCTGCTCGGTGGAATGGGTAAAGAACCTACAAGAGAAGTTAGGCGGTGGATTAGTCTTTTGCCAAGTGATTACATTTAGTATCTTAAAATCCAACTCTGTAAGCATCTGCCCAATGCTAAAGATGTTGTGGTGGGTGCCACTAATCCAAATAGTTCCGTTTTCTTTCATCTTATTGCGCACTGCCGAAAGCCAGTTACGGTTAAACTCATTATCAGATTTAAAACCATGTGACTTATCCCAATCGCCTTTGTTTACACTTACTTTCTGACCACTTTGGATTTACAAACCATCGTTGGAAAGAAAATAAGGAGGATCGGCAAATACCATATCAAACTTATGCTCAAATTGAGGCAGTAGTTCTATTGTATCACCTTGAAGTAAATGAAAATTATTATCTGGTAATATTAAATAGTCACATCTATAATTGGATTCAAAATCGCTTAGATAAATCCCGTTAGGGATGAAATGTTGGTAGCAGTCATTAATCTATACACACCTAAGTCCCGTCAGGGACGACATATCTTTTACACCTATATCATGTCTTTAAAAACAAACTTTTCGTTATAGTCTACTTCAAACTTTTGTAGAAAAGATAAATATTCTTCCTTGAATGTTACCTTCCTGTGATGTTCCTCTTGGTTATTGATATAATTAACCACATCATTTACCTGCGATTTTCCGTACGAAAATGCTCCATAACCTTCTTGCCATTCAAATTTGTTTTTTAGAAATCCTCTTTCATTAATCCACTTCGATGAACAACCTTTTACTTCCTGCATCAAATCAGAAATTGATTGGCTAGGATTCATCCCTACTAAAATATGAATATGGTCGGGCATACCATTGATAGCAATGAGTTTATGTTTATTATTTTGAACGATGCCTTTTGAGTATTTATACAATTCATCTTTCCAATATTGGTGAATTGATGCTTCTCTAAATTTTACTGCATAAACAAATTGTACATGTAGTTGGGTATATGTGTTTGCCATAATGTCTATGTTTAATATCATTGTGATTGCTACCAATATGTCGTCCCTGACGGGACTTAGACCTTTCATTTGTCCATTTTACTACCAATATTTTATCCCTAACGGGATTTATCGAAGCGAATGATTAATCCATCAAAAGTTGGAAAGATACCTTTTAATCAAAGGGTAATTCAACAAACTGACCTAATTAAAAATCTATTTTAATAAAAACATTGTTTATCCAACTTTTGATCTCACCTTGGATCAAAATACATTAATGGATACTTCATTTGAGCGGTCGGAATTAACAAAAGTAGAATGGTTAACGCCGCCAGAATTGGTAAGAAAGCTAGGGTTATTTGATTTAGATCCATGTAGTCCTGTTAATGCACCTTTTCTTCATGCCATAAATAACTACACAATAGAAGATAATGGATTGACAAAAGTTTGGGAAGGCAGAGTTTATTGTACCCCTCCTTATGGAAAAGATATGACCCTTTGGTTATCTAAGCTAAAAAAACACGGCAATGGTATTGCCTTGACTTTTGCCAGGACTGAAACAAAATGCTTTTTTGAGAATATATGGGATAACGCAGATGCAATCTTATTTGTAAAGGGTAGAATTAAGTTCTATCACGTTAGCGGTATTCAGGGTGCAAGCGCAGGTGCACCGAGTGTATTTATAGCTTATGGAAAAATGAACGCAGATGCTTTAAAGAACAGTGGAATAGAGGGAAGATATTTGGACTTGAAATTATAATATCTGATACGAGATAAATTCTGCCACATTAAATTCAGATTCCCATATCCATGGGTTTTCTTTTAACAGAATTTTTAACGCATCATCTTCATTAATAGCATTATCAACGATACCTATCACTTGCATATTATGAACTTCAACTGCTTCGTTAGGTGCGGTTGTAAAACCTTCGTTTGTTAAGAAGATGTACTTTTTCATATCCATAGTTTTTTATATTTCCCATCTCCTAAAAACTCTATCAAACCTAAATCTCTAAGATTTTGCAATTGCTTCCTTATTTGGTCGGTGATAGTATTGTTAGTAGAGTATTTTTGTTTTAGCTGCTTTTCGAATTGGTATATTTCATTAAGAGTAAATACTTGATTCGGTATTGAATTAGCACATATAAAGATTTCTAATTTCCATCCTTTTAATGAAGATGTAATTAAATTATTCTCAATTTCTATAACATCAAACTTCTCCTCTGGACTTTCAATTTCGAACTTAGGTAGTTTTAAAGTTTCTTGTTTTGGAATTTTTAAAAGAATACTTCTTACAGTAGCAATGTCTGCCTTTTTTACAGTACCAGTATTCTCATTTATTGAGATAAGGTTAAAGTCTGAAACGACTTGAGAAACCAGTGAACTGTTATTTGAGTAAACACCATACTCGAAATTGCTTATTAATCCTCCATTTGTAAGATTCCCTGAAGTAATTATTACTTCTTTATCATCAAAAAGGTAAATCTTAGAATGTAGCCTAGGAAAGTTCTTAACAACTCCATTACTATTTAATATATTCTCAAGTGCAGATATATCTAATGAGCCAGAATAGATATTCATTAGCTTGAATGAGGTTATTAAATCTAAACTAGTATCCTTTCTTTTTGCTGCAAGTAATTCATTGCAGATATTTTCTTTAATAAACGGGGAAGTGATTTTGATAGATTTCTTGGATTTTGAAACTAATTCTAGCAACTCATTTTTCCAAGGTGTAGTTAATATTTTCATTAGGCTGCTATTTCGATGTTGTAGTTGCCATAAATCTCATCAAAGAAAATATCGCTAATGTCTTTTCCCTTTACGTCCGAATTGCTCAATATCCATTTATGCCCCAACACATTCAGGTTATTGCAAAAATCTCTTAGTCTTATTTGCTCGGCATCATTAAAATCATCCTTAGCATAAGAGTTAAAACTAGAGGTATTGCTCAAAGGCTTGTAAGGCGGGTCGAGATAAAATAAGGTTCTTTCAGTAGAGTGGCTTAAAGTATTTTCATAATCTCCCTTCAATATCTCTACCTTCTGTAAGGCGGCACTCACTGCAAATATGTTTAGTTCATCGCATAAGGTAGGGTTACTGTATTTACCACTTGGCACATTAAATAAATTGTTTCTGTTTACACGATACAATCCATTAAAACAGGTACGATTAAAAAAAATAAATAAGGCTGCTTGTGTAGAAAGACTTGTGCTTCGGGTATTGTATAAATCCCTTTTTAAGTAGAAGTATTCTTTTTTTGCCTCTTCATCTTCGTTAATTGTATGATATTCTTGCTGAAATTCATACAAAATGGGTATGAGTTCTTTCGGGTAATTAGCAATAGCTTTGTAAGTATTGATCAGGTCATCATTAATATCATTAATAACCGCCTTTTCTAAATTTGAAAACTTACCTAGCATCCAGAATAAGATAGCACCACTTCCTATAAAAGGCTCGATGTAAGTGAACTTCTTTTTAGTGATTTCTTTGGGCAAAGCCTTTTCAATTGATTCAATCAATTGTGTTTTACCTCCTGCCCATTTCAAGAAAGGTTTTGCTTGTTTATCTATCATATTATGCTAACTCCTCAATTTCTTTGTAATCAACAATCTCA
>CANCPA010000138.1 GCA_947379895.1 Chitinophagaceae bacterium
GAAGCCATATCACCAAAACCAGGTTCATATTTACCTGAACCTTCGGCAACAGTGGAACCATATTCACTGACCACATTGGGCACACCGGGATTGATAAAGAGACGAGCACCATCACCATTATAACCCGCAATATCACCCGTTTTATCAAGTTCGCCCCGCTGTACACCACCGACAGCAATCTTTCTTGAAGGATCTAATTGATGAGCGAGGTCAACCAATCTTTTAAGAAAGTCCCGAACGAGTGGCAACGTACCATCGGCCGTAAAAAACGGCTCATTACTCATACTCCATGTGATGATAGAAGGATGATTCCTGTTGATACGAATCATTTCGGTGAGACTCGTCTTTACACTTTCCTCAAAATCATTTCTATCCTCCTGCTTGATGGGATATACTCCCGAACCTTTAAACCAACTACCCTCACCACCAAAGCCTCCTGAACTCCAGAAATTATTTTCACTCCAAAACAAGATCCCCAAACTATCACAAGCGTCTGCAAAGGAAGGGTCGTGCGGATAATGCGAGCCACGAATGAAGTCGAACCCAGCCTCTTTTACCATTTTTACATCCCTAGTGATTGCAGTATTAGTTGCTGCACTTGCCCATCCTGCATGATCCTGATGCACATTCGCCCCTTTGAAATAATAATGTTCACCATTCAAGAAATAGCCTTTATCGGCAGTCCATTCCATCCATCTAAAGCCAAAAGAACTGGAATAGGTATCGAGAAGTTTATTGCCCTCCATTAATTTACTCACCACTTTATATAAGCACGGATGCGAAGGATGCCACAAATTGGGATTTGAGATAGAATGCCCTAACTGTTTAAAATTAAAAATGCCATTAGCAGGGATTTCCTGTGAGGAAGTAAATTCATCCACTTGCTTACCTGTTGCATCTAACACAATTGATTTTAACTGAACAGTTTTTGGCTGTGAAGTCTGATTGGCAACCTCGGTTTCTACTTGAACTACACCGGCATCTTTAGATAATTGAGGAGTCGTGACAAATGTACCGTACCAAGTAACGTGGGTTTTATTGGTCGCTACAAGATATACATCCCGATAGATGCCACCCGTAAAATTATGATCACCACAACGAGGGGCGAGACGGGCATTCCATCTATTACTCAAACGAATAGCAAGGATGTTATCTCCTGTATGCACTGTCTTAGAAATATCAATAGAGAAACCTGTATAACCGCTATTATGTTCTCCCACTTTAATTCCATTCAGGAAGATTTCGGCCTCTCTAAATGCCCCTTCAAATTCAATTGAAACCGACTTGTCCTTCCAACTTGTAGGTATTGAAAGGTGCTTTCGATACCATCCATCACCTACATACCATCTTGAAGCTTGGAAATAGGGCATACTGAAATTATGGGGAATATTTATATCATTCCATTCCTTGTCATTGAACCCAATTGACTCTGCCCCTTGCCTTTCTCCCAAGAAGAATTTCCATTCACGGTCAATCAAGATAGATTGACTAGGCGATTGGGCATCGCCAAAGAAACAAATACACATTACAAGAAGAAAGAAAGCAGAAAATTTCATAATCATACAAATAATCTTATTGGGCATTATTAAAATAAGCCAATGCACCAACACTTTCACGACCAGATTTTGCTACAGAAGTTACCTTGAAAGTACACCTTCCAACAGAAGAAATGTTTTTAGCAGAAAACTGATAACTATTATTATTATTATTATTATTATTAACTGCAATATCTTTTGCAACTAACTCATAAGTAGGTGCATTTCCAACAGCCCTATAAACGTTAAAGGAGACAGCATCTTGCGAACCATTCCAAGACAAAAGCAATTCATTAGCATTCATATTGGTAATTGTAAGTTTTTCTGGAGGAGCCACCTTTTTGAAAGAGGGAATAGCTGTTATCCTAAAATTATCGCCCTTAATAGTTTGAAAACTAACTAAGTCAGAAGAGATAAAATTGACTATGATATTATTCCCCTTTGCATCCTTAAAACTCGCCTTTGCTATATTTGGAAATGAGAATTTACACTCTCCACCCACCCTCGACAAGATTTCAAACTTAACTGCCTGACCATTTTCCCAAGCAGCAGAAACTTCAAAATTACCTCTTGCAACCAATCCTTTATAACTTCCATTTGACCACTTAGCAGGAAGTGCCGCAAGCGGGGCAATATAACCCTCATGACTTTGCAACAACATTTCGGCTACACCGGCAGTACCTCCGAAATTACCATCTATTTGAAAGGGCGGATGGGTATCCCAAAGATTGTCCAAAGTACAGGTAGCAATTAGATTTTTAAATAAGGTATAAGCCCTTTCTCCATCCTTAATCCTCGCCCATAGATTCATCCTATGTGCAACAGCCCAACCCCTTGAGAGATCGCCCCTTTGAGTTAATGTCACCCTTGCCGCATCAATCCATGCAGGCGTATTAGAATTAATGATGGTTCCAGGATATAGACCCACCAAATGAGAAATGTGCCGATGCTGGTATTCGCCAATATCCCCATATTTCTTTTCTTCCCTATATTCTTTAATTTGTCCTGAAAGCCCCACTTGAATAGGATCCAATTTATTTATCTGACTTTCGATTGTTTGAATAAAAGGATTCTTATCACCAATAATTTTTGCAGCCTTGAGTACATCATTATGATTTTCGTAAATCATTTCTTGATCAAAAGCACAACCTATTGTAGTATAATCTATGCCTTTTACTTTTTGTTCAGGTGATGCCGAAGGATTTGCTAACAATAATCCATCTTCAGAAGGCTTTACAACCTTGCTAAGGAATTTTGCCATTCCGAATAAGGCAGGATAATCCGTTTGAACCAACACATTTGAATCACGAGTAAAATCATAGTTTTCCCAAAAGAGTTTAGCAGTAAAACCACCTGTTCCTGGACCGGAATGACCTCCGGGCCCTGATATATTATAAGCACTTGCCCCTGTTCCGATTGTCCAACCGTTACCATCAATTGATTCAGATATGGTAGAAGGATTATTTTGTTTCAAGTATTCCGTTGCCTTAGTATTTGCAGAGGGTCGGAAAGCTCGATAATAGTCTAAATAGGGTGTAAACAACTCACTTAAATTGGTATTGAATGCAGGCCAATAGTTCATTTGCACATTCACATTGTGCCAATAGCCAGAAGTCCAGGGGGAGACATCATATTGACTCCAAATACCTTGAAGATTTGCGGGCATTGTTCCGGGTCGAGAACTTGAGATTAATAAATAACGCCCAAACTGAAAGTATAGTTCTTCTAAATATGAGTTTTGATTTCCTGTCTTGTAGTTAGCCAATAACTTGTCCGTTGGAATAATAGGTTCAATAGCACCCAAATCGAATTTTACCCTATTGAAATAGGCTTGATAATCTGCCTCATGAGCACTTAATAATTGAGAAAAGGTTTTCTTGGATGCATTTTCAATGATAGCAGTCAACTTATCATGAGGGAATATATTACCATCTAACTTTTTACTTGGATTCTTTTCAGTAAATATCTTGCTATCCAATTTATAATTTGTACCGACAGCAACTATTAACAGCACACTATCTGCATTGCTGACTATAATTTTCCCATTGTCTCCATTTGGATTATTTTGTGCAGTTTGATTACCACCAAAACGTATCACCTTGATTTGACCTTCGTAGTTGATGTTGAAATAACCCATTTTAGCAGAAAGTGTAATCAAATCCTTCTTTGCATTAACTACACCTGTACGATAGTCTTGATTGGGCATCGTATCCTTTCTTTTCAAGTAGGGGATTTCGGCACGAAGGGTAAAAGAAATCTTGCCTTTTTCACTTGCCTTCAATTTAATAACCAATACCTTATCAGGATAACTCGCAAAACACTCTCTCGTAAATATTACTCCATCCTGCTTATATTTTGTATAGGCAATCGCATCATTAAGCGATAGCCCCCTTTCATAATCAGTGGTTTTGGTGTGATTGATATCTAAGAAGATTTCAGCGAAGTTGGTTAACCCTCCCAAATTCCAAAGACTTCTATTGGCTAAAGTATTTTCTGTAATCTGAATCCTTTCGGTATCAGTCCTACCAAATATATTGGCACCAAGCCATCCATTCCCGATAGGTAATGACCAATTTTCCCAATCCTTATCATAGGGTTTTCCACCTGCTACCTCTTTAGAATAGTCTTTTCCCCTATTTGGTGCAGGCGCATCATACCATAATTTATAGGTCTTATTCTTTGGCGGCTTTATAAAAGGATAATCTTTTTTTATCTTTTCAGTATCAACATTGCAGTTTTTGTCCTTTGCACTGATAGTAACCGTTCCAATTAAAATCAACAGCAGGGTAAAAAAGGTTATTCTTTTTATCATCATCATCTTATTATTCTTCATACAATTTATTTCCACATTAAAATTCAAACTTAAATTCAAAAGTCATATTGACCTATCTATGATTTATCATTTTCCATTAGGTTTAAGCGATAACATGGCGGCAGCATATCTACTTCCAAATATCTGTTGGGATTTGGTATCGAAATGCAACTTATCGCCCTTATCAACGAGGTCTTTAGAATCGGCATAGGCAACATTTGGCAATGCGGTTGGCATTGAGGAAATAGCAGCTTTTACAGTTTCAATGTTTGCCTCTTTTACAAAATCTCCTAATTGGCCAACAACGATTGGTAGATTCGGCATTCCCAAATCCTTTCTAAGGTCAATAAACATTTGTGTCAGGCGTGCCTTGTATGTATTTGCATCTTCAGCCAACTTACTATCAGTTTCTCCCTGATGCCACAATACGCCTGCAAGTGTTCCATCAAACATGGCAATCTTAGCCATCTTCACTGCATTTTCGTATAAATCGCCTCCTTTTACCCATCGACTCAATGGGGTACCACCTACAGCAGTAGGAATTAAACCAATCTTAACTTTAGGATTGGATTTCAACATATTTTGTGCAAAAGAAATACCTGGACCAATTCCATTGCCCCCCACATGCATGGGTTCAATCGCTACTTGCCAACGACCTGTTTTAGCATTCAAATATCCAATACGCACATCAGTAGTTTGTGCTGCTAAGTCACGGGTATCCCTCCCAACCATATTAGATTGCCCCATCAGCAAATACAATTTAAACTTAGTTTTATCGACTAATTCAAAAGGAGTTGTTGTGACAATTGGAGTAGGAAATTGATTTGTTGTAGCAGTTTGTTTGTTTGTAGTGTTAACAGTGCCTCTATCAATTTTCAATAGAATGAGTCCTGCTTGAAAGGCAGCTTTAATTGAAACAGGTGGATTTGGGAACCAATAAGCTGTATAAGGAAAGGTTATTCCTGTATTTGAAATTATCGTGAAAGAATCTTTCAATGATTTAGCAGAAGAATAGGTCTTTAGAAAAAGTGCTGAATCTCGATTGTTGACACCAAGAATTATTGATTTAGGATTACCATCTATTACTAAACCCCTGCTACTACAATTCTGTTGAGGCAAATCATCATTACCCATAAGACTTTTAGTAAGGGTACCGAAAGAAAGTGTAGGCCTGTCGTACCAAGGTATTGCACCTTGTTGCACCTTAAATGACTTTTCCGACTTGATTTCAACAGGCTTGGAAACAGGCATTTCTGTAATTGCCGTTCCCTTATTTATACCTTCTGCTTTTAACAGTATCAAGCCTGCAACAAATGCATCCTTGATTTTGGTTGGAGGGTTGTCAAGCACAAAAACCTTATAAGGGTATGTAGTGGTACTATTAGATGCCATTATCGTAAAACTTTCACCTGTAGCTTTTGCAGAGGGAAATAGCTTTTGGAACAAACTTAAATCCCTTTCATTTACACCTAAAGTAATGGAAGAGAATTTACTTGTCAAAACAATGGAACGGTCTCCACAACTTTGTTGGGGAATAGGTTCGTCGCTTAATAATTTTGGGGGTAATCCGGAGACACTAAAATTAGGTCTATCAAACCAAGGAATTGCACCTTGCTGAATGGTATAGGTTTTAACTTCTTGACCAATGACCTTTGTTTTGCAACAAAGGGATACGAATAAAAACAAAATCAAACGAATACTCTTCATATTTATAAAATTATATTTAGTGAATCCTCATTATACCTCTGATTAATTGATTAGAGTGATTTAGATGATTAAATTCCTTGATTTCAAAAAACACTATCAATTTGCTTTTGTCAAACCCTTTCTTTTTTGTGTAATCGAAAGATGGTATGAATAAAATAACCCCGAGACAACTTGCCTCATGGGTTATTTTGATTATAAAGTGGTTACTATTTTGAAGAATAAAACAAATTCTTAAGCCTGTTTCTTCAAGTATGATTTACTTAATAACTACCCTTTCAATGTGACTAGAAACACTATTACTTACTTTTAAGAAATAAGTTCCTGATTGTAATTTAGAAACATCAATTCTATTTATATTTTCACCCTTCAGCATATTCTTTTGAGCAAACATGACTGTTTGACCAAGAGAATTTGAAATGGAAAGATTGAATTTTTCTTCTTTCTCTGTCTCAATCCTAACATTCAAATATTGTGTTGTTGGATTAGGATAAATAGCGACAGAAACAGTTTTAAAGTCGTTACTTCTTTCAACAGAAATCACAGAAGAATATATAACTGAACCATCAATGTCCACTTCTTTAAGTCTGTAAAAGCTCTTTGAAGTTTCAGCAGATAAATTATCATCTACAAAAGAATAAGTGCTTTTAATATTACTATTTCCTTTTGCCAAAACTGTTCCAATAGCTTTAAAACTACCATCAATCGTTTCTTTTTCAACTGTAAATTTAGATGTATTTAATTCAGAACCTGTTGTCCAAGAAATTACATTTCCATTTGCAGTTGCCTTTCCAGAAAAAGACACCAATTTAATTGGCAACAAGGTAGTATCGGTCAATCCAACAGTAAAATAACTATAATCTGAAGGATTCACAAAAGCATCATTTGTTAGTGTGCCTTTAGAAAAAGTCACTAAACTATTAGATGATTTCCCAATTATATGCCATAGTGAATCTGAAACTGTAAACCCAGATAAATTCAAAGCAGTACTAAGAATAGGTGAAGGAGAGAAATCGTAATTAACCCCTATTTGAGCCAGGTTATCTGAACCACTTATGTTAGCAACATTAAAGGTGAGGCTATCCACATATATCAATGGTGCAGAAATGGCCTTTTTCTTATAAACAGCACCTAATTGAACCTCATAAGTTTTAGGCGTTGCCGTTTGTGGGGTTATTAAAATGGGTCTATAGATTTTTTTCTTACCATAAACATATCCTGTAGGGAAAGTGAAGGTATTATTAGAAGAAAATTGCTTTTGAATTGGACCTGTGATAAAACTCGAATCACCTGCAAACGCAGTTGCATCAGGGCCTAAAACTATTTCCTTACCTGCACTTCCCGCTAATATTCCACTCAACATAGAGAAATTACCACTAACAGGAGTTAATCCTGTCATATAAAGATTACCGTTATTGGTAGAGTTTATCGTCAAATTATTATAGGAGAATGAAGGTTCTGAAGAGCGAAGAATGGAAGGATTACCTGTATAAATCACTGTAGAACCAGTCATATCAAATTTGGTTCCTCCTGCTTCCCAAAAGTTTCCTCCTACGGTAAGAGTTCCTACAATTTTTTTATCACTTGGGAATCCTGAAGGAGAACCTATTGACACACTATTAAAAAAAGTTGAATTGGCTCCTGATACTCCTATAGTAACCGTATCAGCAGAGATTGCTGTAATCACACTTCTTGCATTTGTATTTCCATAACCTCCCACATGGTAGCCTTCCAAAGTATCTCCGACAGCAAAAATTGGAGGTGCACTCATCACCAAATTCTTAGAAGTAGCACCATATTGAATATAATAGGCAGTATCGGGAATTTCTCCGTTCACATGATTTTTGTAATGAATGAGTACACGTACCATTGGTGGGTTACTCAATTTAAGTGTGTCGCCACCTATTACTTCTGTAATTTTAGTATTTGCGGGAAAATAAAACCCATAAGCACTTGCAATAAGATTCCCTACTGCAAAGTCTTTGGACGTTCCTGCCATTATTAAGGTACTATTTTTATGATTAAATCCTATAACCGTATGTCCAAATCCAAACAAATTATTAATATTAGTTAATGCAATATTACCATAGGTCTGAGGATATACGCCATTGAAATTAACCCACCCCCCGGAATGAAAAATTGGAGTTCCTGTATTATTCAAATTCAATGCTCCTCCAATGTATATATTACCTTTAAGGGTATCGGCAATGGATTTATTTCCGGAGAAAGTAACATTATAGAAAGTGCCCCCATTAATCGTATGCCCTCCATTTCCATTAAAATCAAATGAACAGTCATTAGTCTCTATTACACTTGATTGAGAAAAATTACCAGCAACACTTATCAACCCACCTTTCGGGTAAACGAAACCAAACTCTGTAAATGCAGCAGTAGCAATTGTTAGATTATAATATTGGCCCGGTATGATATTTTGTAAACCTTGTGCAGAACCACCAAATTGTACAGTACTTCCTGGATAAAGCCCTCCTAACTTGAAACTTGCCTTTGGCATTCTAGTAACGAATGTCGCATTATTTAATACATCCACTGTGGCATTAAAAGTAGAATATGTGCCTGTAGTAAAAGTAATCACTGAGTCAGCGAATCCTACGACTAATTTAGAACCTGTACCCGAAATTGTCCAAACTCCATTATTCGAATACCCTGTATGGTTTACGTTGAACACTTGATTTGCAGTAGTAAAGTTTTTGGGATAGCAGGTATCACTATTTACAGTTCCATCCACATTTGTAGTCCACATACGCACATTACCCACATTTGCATAAACAGGGTTTTGTAGAATATCTAATGTGTCTGTACGAATATAAAATTGTTTTTTATTAATTAGAGAGATGGTTAACCCTATTGCTAAATGACCATAAGTGGTAGGATTTATATAATCGCCTGTAGTGATAATTCCTTTCGAATTATTAATTGCATTAACAGCTATAGTGCCACCAATTGAATGCCAAAGCGCATCAGAAGTAGTATGTCCTGCAAAAGCTAATAGGTTAGATGTAATATTTTTCGGTGTAAAATCATAACCCAACCCAATAGTTGCCAAACTATCTGTTCCTGCAGTCTGATTGACAATGAAAGACAAACTATCAATGTATTGAACAATAGATGGAGCAATATTTCCTTGCTGAAAAGCAGCAGCCAATTGTGCTTCATACGATTTTGGGGTTGCTGTTTGTGGAGTAATAACTACAGGTCTAAATATCTTGTTACTACCATAGATATAACCAGTAGGGAAGGTAAATGAATTAGTAGAAGTAAACTGCTTTTGAATTGGTCCTACAATAAAGTTGGTATCACTAGCAGTAGATACGGTTGCAGACGACCCAAATACAATGTCTTGACCTTTACCACTTTTTATGTACCCGTTAAGAATGGATAGATTACCATTTACAGGAGTCAAGCCCGAAGTTGTTGCTGCAGAACCATCACTTTGATTTATAACTAAATTATTGTACGCAAAATTTGCTGCATTTGACCTAAGGATTGCCTGCTTTGAGCCGGTATAAATAACTGTAGAATTACCCATGTTAAAATTCGCTCCATTCTGATTGAACTTACCTGAAACAGTTAAAGTCCCAAAAACAGTTTTATCACTAGGCAATCCATTAGCAGTTCCTATTGATACATTACCAAATTGATTGCCATTAATGGTAGCAGCTATATAAACAGTATCCCTAACGATTTTTGTTACATTACTCTTTGCATTGTTATTACCATATCCCCCGATATGAAATCCTTGTAAGGTATCACCAACATTAAAAGTTGGTATTGCATTCATTTTAATTGTGTGTGCAACACTACCAACTGCGATATAATAAGCAGTATCAGGGATTACGGTTGGACTATGACCCGCCCTATAAACAAGCACTTGAACCATTGCAGGAGCACTTAATTTTAGCACAGTTCCATTAACCGAAGTTATAGCAGTGTTTGGAGAAATGTATATATTAGATGGTGACAATATCTTATTTCCTACTATATAATCGGAACTTGAACTAAACATCGTAATTGTACTATCTAAATAATTAATCCCCGTAACAAAATGGGGGAATCCGCTATTATTGCCAATATTAGACAGGCTCAAATCTCCATAAGATTGTGGTAATACTCCGTTGAAATTTACAGTTGAACCTTTCACTACATTTACAGTAGCGCCGGTATTAATAGCACTTAAATTCCCATCAATAGTAACGGTACCTTTAATGGTATCAGGAATTGACTTATTTCCAGAAAACTTAAGATTATAATAGTTACCTCCATTAACAACTTGCCCTCCTGTACCATTAAATTCGATAGTAGAGCCATTAGGGTCTATTGAACCGCTAAAAGTATATTTCCCCGCAACACTTACAGTTCCATCTTTGGGTAATATGTAGGGTTGTTCAGTAAACCCTAATGAAGAGAGTGACAAATTGTAATATTGACCTGCTTGAATAAATTGAGCAGTAGGGCCATTCCCACCATATTTGACAGTACTACCCACAGCAAGATTTCCAAACTTAAATGCACCATTTGATATTTGAGTACCGAAAGTGGCATTATTTAGGACATCGACCAAGGCGTTTAATGAGGAATTAGTTGAAGTTATGAAAGTAATGACTGAATCGGCATAACCAACTACTAACTTTGAGTCTGTTCCTGTAATACTCCAAGATACAGCGTTAGAATATCCAGTATGATTTACATTAAAAACTTGATTGGGCGAGGAGAAGTTACTGGGGAAATAAGTGGCATCTGGAGCTGTTCCATCTAGATTAGTTGTCCACATCCTAACACTATTTAAACCTCCAAACACTTTGTTTCCAGCTAAAACTGTATCAGTTCGAATGTAGTATTGAGTTTGAGCGACTAATTCGCGCCGTAAAAGAAAAGATAAACAAATAATAAGAACAATTTGCAAGGACTTTTTGGCCAAAACTTTTTCAATTGAGAAGAATGGTGCAATATGCACAAACAAGGAGTAACACTTTTTCATACGTAATCATTATATTTATAAATCAAACAAGCTTTATTTTAAGATTTATTTCCTATTTCAATTTAGGCATTAAGCAAAAAAACACTCTTTACTTTTTATAAATCCCAAAAGGTACAGTTCCATATTATTGTAAACATAAAACTTCAATAATTCTACTGAAACTCTTATAACAATTTTCTAAGAAAACAAAGATTATTTAATGATAATGATTAAAATAATTGATTTCATTGATTATTATGGATTAAAATTTCAGTTTTTTAGTTTTATAAGGCTAATGAAAAGTATAATAAATGTTGCAATAAAATCAATTTTCAGTTGGCAGAAAGGGATTCGGTTTACAGTTTTCTGTTAACTATTTCAAGTTACAAGTTTCAAGATTCAAGTTTCAAGTTAAGTAAGTATTATAGTTAAATTAAGAGCCTGATTATTTAAGGTCGAATTGATGTTTAAATAGGTTTTTATGCTTCATGCAGTAAAACATGCCTGTGGCAATAAATATAAGGTTCAAGGAATTATTAAATGGAACAATTGGAGCACCATCCCCTGCTGGTGCAGAACCGCTTGTTCCCGGTCCACCAATTCCAGGGTCATCAGCAGGGGTTTGAGCATTTAGGGAACTATTTAGGCTGCAACTGATGATTAATATAATTAGGGATAATCCAACACGTTTTGTTATTGTTTGCATTTTATTTTATTTAAAAAGATTAATTTATTAAATTCTACTAAAAAGACCTATTACTATTGTATAATCTATTCATCTATACTAATTCAATAGGAGCAAGAAATCAACATTCAAACGAATAAAATGATTTGCACCAATACCTTACTCTGCGTTACACCAAATCACTTGATTTGCACCAACTCCTTACTCTGTGTTATAGCAAATCATATCATTTGCACCAACACACTACTCTGTGTTATAGCAAATCATATCATTTGCTCCAATACACTACTCTGTGTTATAGCAAATCATATCATTTGCACCAACACACTACTCTGTGTTACAGCAAATCATTTCATTTGCTCCAATACACTACTCTGTTTCGCAGCAAATCATCTCATTTGTATCAACTCATTACTCTGTGTTACAGCAAATCATTTATTTGAGTATAAAGAACATTTCTGTATTGATAAAACCAAGGACGCCGCCCGCTAAACACACAAATGCAGGCAGCATCCTATTTGGCCTCTCTCTAACTTTAAGTTGTTAGCGGTTAGTGGTAAGTGGTAAGTTAGACCTAACATTTTAGAAATATCAATTATCCTTCTAAACACTAACAACTCATCACTCACCACTAACAACTAATAACTATTGAACTGAAAGTGTTGATTGAAACACATGTTCCTTACTGTTAATATCTCTTATCACTACATTGTAAACACCCTTAGCCATTGAACTTTCAATGTTCACAGCATGATTTCCATTTCCACCTGCGTGGTTGATAGCTTGTTCAGTTACCTTTTGTCCCAATACATTTGTGATTGTTACAAGGTATTCCCCAACATTTACTTTGTTAAAATCAATATTAAGTTTCTTACCAACTAACGGATTCGGATATAGCGTAATTCCTAATTCGTAATTCGTAATTACCTTAGCGATATTACTGTAGGCAATTGTTCCGTCTGTACTGATTGCCTTAATGCGGTAGAAATTATTTGCAGCGGTAGCAGCATTATCAGTAGCAGAATAACTTGCTGTTGCAGTATTCTTAGCAGACTCCTCTCCTATCTTAGCAAAGTCTGTACCATCAGTAGATTTCTCAACCTCAAACTTAGCGACTCCCTTCTCTCCTACTGTATTCCAAGTGATTGTTGCCACATTGTCATTTGCGGTAGCTGTTGCTACGATGCTGTTTACAGACAAAGTTGTTGGTTTGAACACTACACTAAACCTGTTTTGATAAGTTGCAGCAACTTTTGCATCTGCCGTGAAACTTATCGTGTTCACACCTGCTGCTAATGCAACTGTTGTGTTCTTGTATGCATCACGTAGGTAAGCAGTCAAACCATTGCTTGTGTAAGCTTTGGCATCTATTTCCAATTGATAGTTTGTTCCACTCAATGAACCAATATTTATGCCTAACACATCATTTGCTGTGGCAGGTAATCTTCCATCAATACTCAAACTCTTAGTTCCTTCAAGGATTGATAAGTTATCCGATGCATTGCTCATCTTCACATTATCTTCTACTCCAATTGCATTGCTGAATTGTGCTCCAAATACTGCTACTGCTCCATCCATCTTAGCTGTTGCACCGCCACCTTGTTTAAT
>CANCPA010000139.1 GCA_947379895.1 Chitinophagaceae bacterium
CGTAAATGAAAAGATAAAAGAGAAGGTGGTAGTTGGATAAAAGGAAGTAGTTGGACTTTGAGTTTGCAATATTCCTGTACCCGAAGTGGAGAAAGATGCACCTGCAGTAAGAGAATAGGTTTGCATATTGAATACCGCACCACTTGCAATAGTCAAGATGCCATTAACTGTATAATTGCCCTGTGCCAAAACAGTGGCATTATTATTTACCGTAAGGTTATTGACAATTCCAGTAAAGACCGTGCTAGAGAGTGTCATTGAAGTTGATAGAATAATTGTGGCACTAGTATTTGTTGCATCAATATGACCACTTGTATTTGTGATTGTTCCTCCTGTAATAGTTAAAGCATTACCACCAATAGTTAGATTTCCTGTAGTCAGGGTCAAGCCTCCATTAATAGCGACATTCCCTCCTAGTGATACATTTGCGCTATTATTGATTGTAACAGCAAAATAGTTTATGGCAGGAATTGTTTGGGCAGAAGAACCATTGAAGGTTACATTCCCATTGTTCGGGTTAAGAGTGCCACTATTAGTGAAACTCCCTGCAATAGACAATGTTCCTGAAGGGGCAGTAAAGGATGCCCCATTGTTGATAGTCAAACCACCTGTCAAGGTGAGTGTAGAGGGGGCCGTAATTGTTCCACCTGCAGCAATCAGGGTTCCATAAGTGGTGGCAATAAGGGTAGTTGAAGTTCCGAGACTCAATGTACTTCCTGTAGTTGTTAAAGTTCCTGATGTTTGCGTATAGGTAGCAGCTACAGCAATTGTTCCTGTCGAATTGCTTAATGTTCTATTTCCACCAGAAATATTCAAGTTATTATAGTTAGCACCCACAACAATTTGTGCACTTGCACTATTATATAATACATCAAAAGAATAGGACTTCCCCGATGGCAAAGGAGTACTGCTTGTACTCTGTGTTTGCAAAGTTCCTGTACCACTTGTTGAGAAAGATGCACCTGCAATGATTGCATTTGTTCCCATATTTAATGTAGAACCGTTGGCAATAGTCAACACTCCATTGATGGTATAGCTAGCAGACCCCGTCAAGGTTGCATTGTTATTGATAGTCAAATTATTGAAAACCCCAGATACAAACCCACCCATCGAAAGAGACATTGAGTTTGGAATAACTATCGTAGCACCTGCATTTGTAGCATCAATATGCGCGCCGGCATAAGCGAAACTTGTTCCAAAGGTTAAGGTATTTGTCCCAACCACTAAGTTTCCAGTAGAGCCTTGAGGATATAACTGTGCATTTACGGTAACATTTCCTATCATAGAAACGGTGGCATTGTTTGTAGTACTGATGTACAAATTATAAAAAATGCCTGTTCCAATTGTTTGTGGAGAAGAACCATTGAAGGTAATATTGCCGGAAGATGCAGAAAAATATCCTGCGTTACTGAATGCACCTGAAATTGAAAGTGTTGCAGTACAAGAAATTGATGCCCCACTATTGATAGTTAAATTATAGAGGGAAATATTACTGCCCGAAATAGAAGTCGTTCCACCCAAATAAAGAGTGCTAGATGACGCACCTGTGAAGGTTCCTGAATTGGTGAAGTTCCCATTTACTGTTAAAGAATTACCACTTAACAGGTTGACAGTATTACCACTACTGACGGTAAAATTGACAATAGCAGGAGATATTTCAATGGATAAATTATTACTACCTGTTTTGGTAATTGTCACATTATCTGTAGAAGAAGGGATTGATGCAGGACTCCAATTTAGGGCATCGTTCCAATTCGTGCTGTGTGCACCTGTCCATATATAGTTGGTAGCAGAAACATTACCACAATAAAGCAAAGCCAACATCAGCATCCATTTCCATGTCAATTTCATATAATCAATGTTTACTTTATTTTAATATCCGTATTTCTTTAACCCAATAAGGGTTTAGAATTTTTATAATTGATACTCATCTACCTCAACATACTTTAACCCTATAAGGGTTTGAAACCCTTATTGGGTTTTGCCCATTTATTTTATCAAACTTGTTTCAAAGACTAATTTATTATCTGAAAGACGTATAATCTGAACATGATATAATCCTTCGGCCATCCTATTATTAATTAGTAAAGTATTTGTGCTTTTTCCATTAATAGTAGCAATTGATTGTTCTGCAATTTTTTTCCCAAAGGCATCCCTTACTATTGCCATCAATAGTTGAGTTTTTGTATCCTGAACATGCAATTGAACACTTGAACCAATTATAGGATTTGGGAAGATGGAAACCTGTAACTCTCCTGTTGGTAAAACAATTGAAACGGCCTTACTAACCACTGTATTACCCTCATTATCAATTGACTGAATCCGATAGTACAAATCAGTTGCATTTGAAGGAATATTATTATCTCTTACAGAATAACTACCCTTTTGATTTACTGTTTCACTACTTATAGTGTAGTACGTCACCCCATCTTCACTCCTTTGTACTTGATAGAGTTTCAAATTAGTTTCATTAGTAACCTTCCAATTTATAGCTACTCCTCCCCTATTACTCACTACAGTTATATCCTTAAAACCAAGAGGTAACGTTTGACTCTTTGTGATGACAACCTTAAACCGATTATTGCCTTGACTTGCTGTATCAGCAGTAATATTAAAACTGTAAACAGCCTTTGAATTCATATCCTGATTGGAATGAAGGAAATTATCTATCAATACAATTGAATGGTTGCCAATCAAGGACTGAAAATCACTAAAAGTTAAAAGATAGGTTCCTACAACTGTACTTGATACAATAATCGAAATAGTATCGGATACCTCATTGTTTGGGAAAGTAGCTATGGCAATTTTATTGTTGCCCTTTAATATAAATAATGACTGTGCAGCCGTATTAAATGACTCGGCATCAAGTGTTGGATTAAAATAAGTTTTTCCATTCTTCTTAAATCTAATGACAGTTTCATCTAACAATGTTTGACTAGATGATTTCAAGCCAATACGAATCAGGCTATCACTTGTACTATCAAAATATTTTGTATTCGGAATTAATGTGTTTGATTTATGTGTTTCATTAAAAGTCACATTCCCATTGGCATTTGCCTCTACAAAGAAAGCTTGTCCGTTAGCAATGATTCCACCGCTAGTATTATCGTAGCCTGTAGCCGCATTCACAACTATTCCTTGCAACATTGTTGTGTAGTTTCCATTCCCAAAGGGACTATAGGTCCACATCTTATTATTTATATGGGCATTATTTGCTTGGAATGCCGCAAAACTAATTTGACTTGGATAAGGATTTGCCAATAAAGTGTATTTATTATAGGTCGTATCATTCAAAGCAATTGTCACATCTCCTGTTGTAACAGTGCCTGTAGTACTTAAGGTAACCGATTCAGGTGCAGCAGGATTACTAGAAGAAATTTGATTAGTGCAAGTAATCGTATTACTGTTTCGATTTCCTCTAATATTCAGTTTATAACCTATACCAGGCGTCAAGTTAGTATTAGTAGTATTCGGAATACTCACCCACCGACTACCATTTACAGGAACTGTATTATAAGTAAACATACTAGGCGAATTGTTTAGTGTTGCATCGAAACCATTACTATTATACTGTGTTCCATTTATCCCACAAATAGTTCCCCCACTACCAATGCCTGTCAAATATATCTGTTGTTGCCAGCCATCTCGGACGCTTTCAAGTACCGAACTGCCCATAAAACTGTATTTTCTGCTCACCTTTGAAGGGATATATCGCTGAACAGTCACATTTCCTACAATAGTTCCCGTCACCACTCCAATCCTTGCAGTACTGATACTATCAGAATTAAACACAAGGTATCCTCCCGTTATTAATGTTCCTAGTTTTGGCGTTAAGGTACCCTTGATGGTTAAGGCACCTGCAATAGTCACACTTGTACTATTATTAATCAATAGGTTGTTTATGGTATTGTTCGAAAATGTATTGGCAGTAATAGACTGTGGAAGACTACCATTATAACTCACCGTTCCATTCGTGGTTAATGATACACTATCACTGATAGCCCCATTCATTTGTAGGGTATCCGTACTATTCACCGTGAAAGCTGCTCCGTTTTGAATGGTTAGGTTATTGATAATTGTCCTTCCTCCTGTATTTAATATTGGATAATGAGGTAATCCTGCGGGAATCAAGACATTCACAGTTGAATCTGGCACCGCATTATTCAGCCAATTGCCTGCAAAATAATATGCAGAATTCACATTACCCGTCCAAGTAGAAGTAGGCACGATAGTATTCAACTTACAAGTCAATAAAGTATAGCCACTATCTGCATTTCTACTTCTACTCAACAATTGTAAGGGTGCATAGTAATTGGCAGAATCTGTAATCAGCACTTCTAGTTTATAGGTAGAAGGGTTAAGATTTGAAGGAAATGTAAAATGGTCAATGACAGTAACGGGTGTATCAGCAAGCGTAGCAGAATCGAATGTAGGCAACAGTGATTTTAAATTCATTTGTGAGGTAGTTTGCCATATTACCACACCACTTATCGAATCGATAAAGCGATAATTAATGTTCCACTTCAAGTAGGTGGGAGCCATTCCTGTATTCGACCAATTGGCTGTAACGGTAAAATTATGACCTGCAATCAGACTGTCGGAAAGTGTTACATTTCTAAGAACATATTTATAGCCAACTAAATTTACACTCATCAAAACAGAATCCCTTTGAGTTTGATTCATAGTTGCATAGGTTCCATATAACCAATCACCGATTGCCGACACATGATACTTCTGTGCTTGAGGTACACATACGCCATAATTCATTCCTGTACCACTATTTACGCCATAGCCCTCAAATATAACAGGGGCTGTTTTCCAACGGTCTTTAGCATAATTCCAGCCTGTTCCGCTCAAAAAAGCATCCATCGTCTTATTTCCCCACGAACAACGATACCATCCAATTGGATTCGCCACATTTGTTCGAGTCATTGCATATTGAAGTCCATAAGCATTGTCCGACATCATCACCAATTGCTTATTCGGAAAGGAAGTGGTATAGGCATTAATCATGTGTTCGATAGTTGCATTTGTAATAGTCACAAGCGGTGCAGGCGGCGACTCGAAGTAGGCCATGTGCCATTCGCCCCAATTACCATAAGAAAGGATTTGTACAAAACCAATCCTTGCATCATTATTAAAAGCCCTTCCCAAAGCTGCCGCTAACGAATCTTGTCGCTCTAAAAAGTAAGCGTTGTTCCAATCAGGCACCCACGACTGTTTTATATTGCTAAACCACCCGTTCATATTGCTATCCAAATAGGCAGGGTAATCTTTATTTTCACCTTCAACAAGACATCTCACTCCAAAGGAAAACTTTCCTCTTCCATTAGGATTATTATAGGCAGCAGTGGCAGCAGCAATGATGACCGAGAAATCATAATTCCCTTTTGAAGGTTCCAATTGACTCCAAGTATATCTGCAATAATTATTAATAGACTTTACAGGGGCTTGTTGATATAAATTCCATTCATAAAATGCCATTTCAGGATTGGTAATCAAATTACTAACAATCGAATCAGCTAATGCATCAGTTGCGGGGGTAAAAGTGATGTGTATGTTATTGCCATTATCTGTACTATTCATGGCAATAATATTCGAGGCATTCGTATTCCGAATATCAGTTACAAAGAGGTAACTCAACGAATCTTTTGAAGGTGTAGATGACAGGAGGGCTTGTTGACCTGCAACACTAGCGTTGATAGTCAATAAATTCTGCCAAGCACCAATCAGCGTCAACTCATTCAGAAAAGTTTGGGTTTTCCCCGAAGGGAAAGTCAGGGTAGCAGCCGTAGAAACCAGTTTATAGAAGGTATTAAAGGTCGTAGCACCATACAACACCTGATTGACTCCATTAAAAATGACCGTCCCCCCATTATGATTGAAGGTTCCACTATCGGAGAAGTTTCCTGCTATTGTCAAGGTATCAGCGGGTGCAGTAAATGTTGCCCCATTATTGATGATTAAGTTTCCTGTCAACTTAATTGAAGAAGAAACGGTAATATTTCCTGCAGCTATAATCAGGTTATTATAGGTAAATGATGGCAAGGACTGTGTATTACTCAAACTGAGTGTACTACCTGTTGTAATAAATGAACCTGAACCTGCGATAAATGTGCCTGAAACAGCAATGACACCACTACTACTCAATGTTCTGTTACCACCTGTTAGATTTAAAATAGTATAATTACCATTTGCTACTGTTTGATAAAAAGCACTCATATAATCCACCTCAAAAGAGAAGGTATTACCCGACGAAATAGTACCGCTAGTTTTTAGTATTCCTGTTCCACTAGTTGTAAAAGAACCCGAAAGATTGGCATTACCCATACTCAAGGTACATCCACTATTTATTGTTAATTGTCCATTGATTGTAACCGTACTTGACGAACCATAAGTTTCATTTACCCCGGCAGTATTACTAATCATCAGGTTGCTGAAAGTACAAATCTTCGGAAGACTTTGTGATGCCACTGAACTATTTAATTCAACGGTAAATGAATAGGAATAATTAGAAGGAATTGGTGTGGAAGAAGTGGATTGTGTCTGTAATTTACCCGTTCCTGATGTAGAAAAGTTAGTTCCTGCTGCTAGACTGTTTGACAAACTCAATACAGACCCATTGTCAATAGTCAGTACTCCATTAATAGTATAACCATTTCCTGTAACGCTTGAATTATTGTTGATGGTAAGGTGATTGATTGTTGACGAAACAAACCCTCCTCCAGAAAGAGTAAGGGAGTTTGATACCATAACTGTTGCACTTGTATTTGTTGCATCAATATGTGGACTTCCAGATGTATAGGCAAGGCTTGTTCCATTAAGTGTCAATGTATTTGAACCAACAATTAGACTGCCTGTAGAATTTGCCGTATTAATTTGTCCATTAACTTTCACATTTCCAGTCATTGAGACATTCGCATTACTAGTGGTTTTGATATTTAAGTTATAAAATGTTCCAGAACCCATTGTTTGTGGAGTAGAACCAATAAAGGAGACTATTCCTGATGATGCGGTAAACGTTCCTGCATTACTAAAGGCCCCTGCAATTGAGAAAGTTCCAGTTGAAGAAAGTATTGCAGAACTATTGACAATCAAATTAAAAAGGGCAATACTACTACCAGAAATAGAGGCTGTTCCTCCAAAATAAAGTGTACTAGTAGATGCCCCTGTAAAGGCTCCTGAATTGTTGAAGTTACCATTTACAGTTAAGGAATTGCCACTTAATAGAGTAACTGTATTTCCACTATTGATAGTGATATTTGCAACTGTCGGTGAAGTTTCGATAGAGAGATTATTGCTACCTGTTTTGGCAATCGTGACATTATCAGTTGAAGTCGGAATGGACGCAGGACTCCAATTTAAGGCGTCATTCCAATTCGTGCTGTGTGCACCTGTCCATATATAGTTCGCCGCTGAAATATCACTACCATAAAGTAGAGTCCATGTAATTATCACAATCATTTTAAGTTTCATATCCTCTAACTTTTCTTTTAATAACATACTTTTTCCGAAACCCAATCAATATAAGCCTACTAATCTGTGAACACTTACGACTATTTACCCAACATCATCATCAATAAATGTGCGGCTGTCCATCCAAAGTTTTCTGCACCTAAGCCTTCTCCTGTTTTAGAGTTGTAATATTCTCTTAAAGAGCCTTCAGAAACACTTGTCATATATTGACTATTATGCAACAGTTTTATCAATAAGTTATCTGCATCCTCATCGTAACCATATTTCTTTAAACCCATATATCCAAAATAGAATTGGTCAAGCCACAATGGACCTCTCCAATAACCTGCAGCATTGTATTTGGGATTATCCTTACTTACCGTAGGCAATGGCAGAAAAGTATTGAAAATATTCTCATTCATCATCATTTCCCTTACCCGAACTGCCTGTTTCTTTGTGGATACTCCAGCAAATAATGGCAACCAACCACTCGCCTCCTTGCTTAAAATGAACGACTTGTCACTCAACCTTACATCATAATAGAATCCATCCTGCTTGTTGTAAAACAATTTATTCATCACAATACCCAACTTTGTCTTCTCGGTCGTTAATCTCTCTATCCTATTTTTATCTTTTAGTAGTTGTGCAATCTTGATGAGTAATTCCTTTTCAAGAAATAAGTAGGCATTCAAATCGACTGATTCAACATTCATAGAATAGGCATTATCCCGATTCTTGACCATTTTAACGCTGTCAAATCGGATTGCATTATCCCAACATTCCCAACGTGCAGCCTCTATTGAACCATCTGTACTGCCATACTCACAAATACCATTCTTATCATGGTCTCTGTTTTCATACCACCAATAATGATATTTCAGCATCTTTGGATACATCTCCCTTAAAAAGGCAGTATCATTGGTTGCTTTAAATATTTCGAATACAGCCCATGTTGATAAAGGCGACTTTGTATTCCGCCAATTGATATGCCCTCTTCCGTTTCTAATACAATCGGCAACCATGCCTGCCTCATTTTGATAATCATACATTGCCAAAACTGAATTTTCGGCCAATTCCTTATCTAAACATGCAAGGGAATAGGCATGTTTCCAACTATCCCACGCCCATAACCCATCATAATGACCTGCTGAAGGAAATACACCTTCATGAAGTATTGCTCCATTTTTAGGTGTGTAGTTATGATAGAGTGTCTTGATACATTTCTCTATCACAATTTTTCTTTCTTGTTTCAGTTCTTCGGTATTGCACCAATTTGGAATTGGAAGTGAACTTGCTTTTTGCAAAGCAAATTCCATTCGATTCTGAACAAGAGATGACACTTCAATTTTAGTTGAATTTTGAGCATTGATGAAATTGCAATTACATGCAAGTAGAATAAGCAATAATTTTTTCATAATTAAATCTCTTTATTTGTGATTAGGGTGATTAGAGTGATTAAAATGATAGATTGACTCTTTTTATTTACAGACTCATTACTTTTCATATCTAATTAAATGGGTTATAATCATGTTCTAATTGCTTGACACTAACTTAATCGTTCCCAAATCATAGCCACCATTATCATTTCTATCCTTGTTATAAAGTTGGAGTGGGGAATCATATTTTGAAGGGTCAAGTATGATGAGTTCCAATCGATAGATACCTGACTTTAAGTTTGTAGGCAAGGAGAATGAGTCGGCAACTATAATTGGATTGTCCAAATTATTTGAAGAATCTATTGTGGGCAACAGTGTTTTTAGATTCAATTGAGAAGTTGTTTGTCCTTTGACTTTCCCATTCTTTGCATCAAGCAATCTATATACAACAGTCCAATTCTGATAGGTGGGGGCATTGCCTGTATTTGACCACTTTGTTTTGATTTCAATTGTAGTTCCTGCGACTGACGTTTTAGGCATCGAGCAACTTCTTATAGTATAATGATACCCTGTTTGCTTAACACCCATCAAAACAGAATCTCTTTGAGCAGAAGTCATCGTTGACCATACACCATAATTGCCATTACCAATTGCAGAAATGTGGAATTGTTCCACTTGAGGTAAACAATAGGAATAATCCATGCCACGACCTCCCGTACCATACCCTTCTACTATTACAGGGGCAGTTTTCCAACGGTCTTTAAAATAGTCCCATGATTCAGATTGAGCAATACCTTGCATACCCCTATTACCCCAATTATCTGCGCGCCAACCAATTGGAAACTTCAGATTTGTTTTACTCATTGCATATTTTATACCGAATGGATTGGCACACATCATAATCAATTGCTTATCGGGGAAGGCAGTGGTATAGGCATCAATCATGTGTTCAATTGAAGCATTTGTGATAGGTGTTAAAGGAGAAATAGGTGGTTCAAAATTGCCTAAATGCCATTCACCCCAATTACCATACGACCTGATTTCAACATTTCCAATCCTGTTGTCGTTATTAAAAGTCCTGCCTAAAGCGGCAACCAAAGAATCGAGTCGTTCGAGGAAATAGGCATTATTCCAATCAGGCACTGTACATATCTTCTTATTACTATACCAACTATTTATTTTACTGTCGAGGTAGTCGGGATAAGCCTTATCAGTTCCTTGAACTAGACATCTGATAGCAAAAGAAAACTTCCCTCGTCCATTAGGATTGTGATAGGCCCTATCGGCAGCGGCTTGTAAAATAGAAAAGTCGTAAACACCTTCTGATTTTTCAAAAACACGCCAATTGTAACGCTCATAGCTATCCAAAGACTTATAAGGTGCCTGTTCCTGACCATTCCATTTATAAAAACCCACACTAGGATTCAATAATAGTGTATCAATACTACTGAAAGTATGAATTTCATCTACAGCGGTTTGAGCAAAAGTGCATTTACAAGTAAAGACTTGACTTATTATTACAATCAATAGTATCCATAAATTCTTATTCATTCTAATAAAGTTTATAATTTTTCTTTTATTTCCATTCTTTATTTTCATTCTTTATTTGTAAATAGTTCTAGTAATATACTCTCTTCATTTATGGAAAAAATAGCACGAATAAGCATCGTAAAAATCGAGTAACTAATGACAATTGCAAATAAAAATTATAGTAGCTCACGCTAACCCTAGGTTAATTGCCAATAAACATGTAGCTTTTCATAAAAACCCTAGGTTTATTGCCAATAAACATGTAGTTTTTCACAAAAGCCCTAGGTTAATTGCCAATAAACATGTAGTTTTTTATAAAAACCCTAGGTTAATTGTCAATAAACATATAGCTTTTCACAAAAGCTCTAGGGTTTTTGGTAATTAACCTGTAAATCTTAAAAATCACAATTACCATTAACAGTAAGCTAAAATAAAAATCTGAGAAAACCGAACATAATGACATTATTCAAGAATTGCTTAACTAATAAAAACTATCACCATTCGTTTATTTTCACTACTAAATTCATTTAACAAGTATAGACTTATAACAACTTCTTCATTTTTTTTCTATTAACAAACTAGCCGATTTAAGTCCTTCTGCATTTGCAGTGATAATAATATCCTTTAACCGACTATTAATCTTTAACCATACAAGTGCCTTCCCATCCCGAACTTCAATCGCATTTGATTGATAAGGTTCATGGTCGGCTAAATCGCCATTATCAACCCCTAAAATCTTTGCATCACCTTGAATATGCAATGTCACTTTGTCTTTTGCCAATGGATTTAATCGTTGCTTACTATCTGTTAGAGTTATAATGAGTGGCATAACGTTTGCATCGGCACCCACAAAATCAGGCATTTCCCGATTAATATGAACTTCAGATGCTTTGTCGGCAGTTTCTAATTCATGTACAACCTGCTTATTTCCATTTAAACCAACTGCTTTTATCTTTCCTTTACTGTATGGAATCTTCCATTTTATAACCCTATCATTGAAATCCTTCAAATATTTAACGCCTACTTCCTTGTCATTCAAATACAAAGCAACTTTGGGACAATTAGAATAAGTAAGAATGGTAACAGAATCCCCAATGGTCTTATTCAAATTCCAATTAGAAACAACAGGGGGACCAAACCAAGATTTCTGCCAATGATGAGTAGTGTCATAATTGAAGGCAAGGGTATCATCCACAACTGCAATATGAACCATGGGTTTTTCTGAGTAAATACTTTGCTGAAAGAATGCATAAGGCTTAAAGAATCCATTGGTAAGTAGTAATCCGTTTGTCAATCCTTTTCGAGGCCATCCCATTGACTCGCCCAAATAATCGATGCCTGCCCAAATATATTGTCCTGCGATAAAAGGATATTTCTCAACTTCAAACCAAGTATTCTTGGCATAATCAATCTCACTTCCTTTTTTTGCACTTCCTTCCAAATAAGCCTTCGTTTCGGTAGCGATAAAGGCTTTCTCGGGAAAATCCTTCTTCCATTCAGGGAAATCATGTGTCCTGTAATTATAGCCTACTACATCTGTATATTTTAGAAGATTCGTATATCCACCTTTCTTGCCACTCCTATTAGGATGCATTGCACAAGAAATCAAATGACTTGAATCTACAGATAACACTATATTTTTAAGACGGTTAAAGATTTGTATCCCTTTTTCTGTGGCCTGTTCATCCGTTTCATTTCCCACTGTCCAAAGAATTACACTTGGTCTGTTTCTGTCCCTTTGAATATAATATTTCAAATCCTGTTCACTTTCGGCTAAAAACTTGGCGGTACTATCATACCCTGTATTCTTGCCCGTCCATTTATCAAACATTTCTCCGATAACCAATATGCCGAGACTATCACATAGGTCGAGTAATACAGGAGACTGAGGATTGTGACTTAAACGAATTGAATTGCACCCTAATTCCTTCAATAACAAAAGCTGTCGACGATACACCACATCAGGAACGGCGGCACCTAACGAACCGGCATCATGATGAATACAGACTCCTTTCAGTATCACCTTTTTGTTGTTCAATAAAAATCCACTGTCCTTATCAAAGGCAATGTTTCGAATACCAAAATGTTCAGTCCTATCGTGCAATAGCTTTTTACCTTGAAAAATAGTCGTGTGCAAATTATACAGATAAGGATTTGTTGTTGACCAAAGATTGGCATTTTGTATAGTCAACTTATTATCCAAATCAACCACCGAATCAATCGTGATTTGTTTAGAAGAGGTGGTGACAATTCTATTTTCCTTGTTCCTAACTTCTTGTATTACGGTTAACTTTTGTCTTTTGCGCGATTCATTTCTTACGGTAGTATTAATGCTCACTTCAGTATTATCCTGTTTGGTATTAGTTCGGATATAAGTGCCACCGAAGGGAATATATATGGGTTCATTCACTTCCATCCAAGTATGACGGTAGATGCCACTACCACCATACCATCTATTAGCTGGAGGATTGTCATTGTTTACATGAATGCTGATGATATTTTCCCTATCAAAATACAACAACATAGTCAAATCGACAGCAAATCCTGAATAACCATAGGTTTCATGCCTTAGAAAAGTTCCATTAATCCATACATCTGCATTCATAAAGATGCCATCAAATCGACAGGTAAGCACCTTGTTTTTCCAGGAAGGAGGGGCATTGAAATGTTTTCGATACCAAGCAGAACCTGTAATAAAAAAGCCACCTTCAATCGAACTCTTATTCGCCTTTGAAACGGTATCCTCTATTGACCAATCATGGGGAACATTGATTTTACGCCAACCTTTATCATCAAATCCATACTTTGAGGCAGACAAATCCTTTGTTTTAGAGAATAACCAATTATTATCAAAACTTAGTTTGAAATTAGGTTGAGAAAATGTATCTAATGATTGAAATACTCCTATAAATAACAACAGTAGAA
>CANCPA010000140.1 GCA_947379895.1 Chitinophagaceae bacterium
TGATAGACCCGACAAAATACTCAACTAGGACAAGACCACTGTGAAGGCTGATGAAGAAGTATTTAGGAAAGCCGTATGCGGGAAAACCGCACGTACGGTTTGATGAGGGGGTAGGTAAAGGCATTTGCCTTTACCGCTCTACTCTACTGCCAATGTGGTAACCATTTTTTTGTAATTTTTGAACTTGCGTAAGGGGAGTCACTAAGTGAAGTCACGCTGCAAGACTGACTGCCAAGTCTCGTTTCTCACAAAACTCTTTGAGCAAAAATCTTTTAACAACAAAATTAATAATTGTCATATAATTGTCAATATAATAACCTATCATTGCACGGTTAGCAGGTATGAAAGATTCCTCTCCCTTAAAAAAGGTCTTCAATTCTTTATTTTTACTAATATTTCACTTCTAAGGTAATAGTAAGTATCAAATCGAATTAAGTTGGTTGTGTATCAAATAGCAATAATGCAATTTGAAAAAACAGTAAACTATCAACTCCTTTCCCTTTCCTCCTTTTTCTTTTCTTTAATCTTTTTAAGAGATTCGTTTACTATTCTTTGGATTTATTTCTTAATTGTTGTAAATCTTAAAATTATGAGTTTTTTTATTGGAGCACCTCCACTTACACCTGTCATCAAAACCGCAGCCGTTACTGACATTGCTAGATTGAACACTATTTTTGCCCCTCTTCATGTTTTACTCACGCCTTTGCAAGAAGCAGGTATGGTTAAAGTAGGAACCGTAAGAGGAGCAGAGATTAATGCCATCAAATCTAGGCTTATTGATGCGTATCCATCTGTCTTACCTGAAACTTGTACTGCAATTGCCTTATTGGCATTGATGCAAGAAGAAAAAGATACCGCATCGTTAATCGCCATGATTATGGCCATAGTAGGAGGATTAGAAACACATTTAAAAATTGTTCAAAACGATGTGAAGTTTGTTTGTAGTCAATCTTTTGATAACGCTAAGAATTTGGGTAAAACAGTGCCTACTGTGAAAGTAGTTGTTGACGAAATTTCTGCCGAATTTCATGGAAGAGTTAATGCAAAAAAAGTAGCTGCCGCTTACGATATTGCACCTTCTGCTACTATTGCAATTGTCGGTGTTATTACTGATAGCATTTTTACAAACGTCGGTTTAACAGTATTAGCTATTTTAAACGAAAATGGTTTGATAGCCGATACTATCAATGTTCACCCCGGTACAGGTGTACATATTCCAACTAGATGGACTAAAATTACAGTCGCTAATCTAAGTGCAACTGCTCAAGGTCACTTTTGCGTATTTATGCAAGCATAATAACTACAATTTGTAAAGGGAGATTCTAATACAGAATTCTCCCTTTTTTGTCATTTCTTGCTGCTTTCAGTACATTCCTTGCAGGGATTTCATGATTCCTTATAGGTATTTCATAATTCCTTACAGGAATTTTATGATTGCTTACAGCTTTTTCATGTTAGAGTCATCAAGTTAGTACATTCCTTACTACATTTTAATGATTCCTTAGATGAATAACATGCAAGCTCCATCAAGTAGGTATATTCGTAACAGGTTTTTCATGAGTTGATACAGGAAATAGTAAGTCCCTTACACCTTTTTGATGTAGTGATACATAAGTCTAATACATTCCTTAAAGCTTTCTGATGATTCCTTACAGGAAATAGTAAGTCCCTTACAACTTTTTGATGTAGTGTTACATAAGTCCAATACATTCCTTAGAGCTTTCTGATGATTTGCTAAAATATTTTAACCCTGATTACGCTATAGACTCCTAATCGTAATCTATGTTAAATAAGAAATTAAAATCATAAATAATTGACATTATATCATAATAAAGCGGCTTCCTCATCTGAGAAAGCCGCTTTATTTAAATATTGAATGAGTAAATAATCCTAGAAGATAAACTTAACACCCAATTGTCCTTGCCAACGTGAGTTGATAGGATCTACAGTATAATAATGATTATTTAAACCTGTTGGTTTAACAAAATTAAACGTAGGATTATAACCTGTAGCAGGTGCTCCAACAGCTTTTCCATTTGCATCCTTAACAAACTTCAAGAAATTAACAGTGTAGTTATTTAGGTTAGTAACAAACGTAACATGTCCCCAATCGTTGTTCAATAAATTCAACACATTAATCACATCCAAACTAATTTGAAGTGCCTTACTCTTATTTGACTTACTCAACTTGAATTCGTGCATCAACTTCATATCCAAATCATGATTCCATGGTGTACGCAATCCATTACGTTCAGCATATTGTCCACGACGAGTTTTTAAATAGCTATCACCATTAATGAATGCATCTAAATCTGCCCATTGTTGTGCAGCAGTATAACTGCCATTGTCTGCTAATTTAATGTCAGATTGATTCTTTGGAATATAAGGCAAAGGTGCATTTGAACCATTACCTAAAGAAGCTGATTGATAAATCAAGCTATAAGGACTACCCGAAGTTCCTGCGTAGAAGAAAGTAATAGTACTTGCATTCATTTGATTCCAAACCAAAGTACCTGCAAGTGTAGCTACTACACGATGACGTAAATCGAAGTTTGAATAAGCCAAAGGTGAATTACTAGGCGTATTTGAAGGGTTTACATTGTAGCTACTTTCCCATGAGTTACGGATACCATTTGTTATGTCCTTACTTTCTCCATAAGTGTAACCTAGGCTCCAATTTGTATTCAAAATATGACTTCCTACACTAATGTTATTAGTTGTCTTCGAAATTTGAGCAGTCAAATTATAACGATAGCCTTCACTTGTATTCGTTAAGAAATAAACATTCGAATAAGCTGAATTATATTTTCCACCAACATAAACTGGAATTTGAGTTGGTCCAGAAGTATAGTAGGCAACTGAGTCCTTCAAGTTGATTTGCTCATACTTAACATCATGAATTGTTTTGGTATATAAAACATCCAAAGTCAATTTATAGCCTTTTCCAAATTTAAAATCAGCTGCTACACTACTTCTCCATACAGTAGGTAATTTGAAATTATTATCAAAAACATCAATCTCACGAGTACTACTTCTCGAAGTGCCACCATATTTTGTAACTGTATCTTTTAATCCCTTAGGATCAATTGCCAATGGAACTGTTGTTCCTGCTGCAGGACCATTCCAATCAATATTACCATAAGTGCCACCATTCAGCGTGTAAGCATAACCATACCAAGCAAATGGAACACGACCCGTAAAGATGCCTGTACCACCACGAAGCACAAACGTACCATCGCCATTAACATCATAATTGAAGCCTATACGTGGAGAAACTGCTATTCTTGAAGGTAATTGACCTGTTAATTGACTGAAAGGAGTATTGTTATAAGTAGGATTTGCAGAAACATATTTAGTGGCACCTGTTGATGCAATAGTATTGGTACTATTCAATAAACTGTCTTTGTATGGTTGACTACCCACAAATGAATAATCGAAACGTACGCCCGGAGTAATTTTAAAGTTCTTGGTAATTGATATTTCATCCTGACCATAAACACTTGTTAAAGCTACAGTAAATGGATTAGGAGGGTCATTTCGTATAGCATCAATATTACTGTATTTGCTATTTGTAGCAAATGCTCCACGAATACGACTTGGATTATCAGCTAAGAAACTACTTACGCCTCTATTATATTCCCAACGTCCATTATACGAGTTGATGAAACCATAGGTAAGGTCATAAATTTCATTATGTGTACCAAATGTGAACTTATTGATTCCTTTAGTGATAGTTACATTGTCACTGATTTCGAAAGTGTTTTGTTTTAAGTTATATACAGAGGCCTCTCTCCACGTACCTGCTGTGATACGTCCGTTGTCAATATCAATATACGGCGCAATCGTTCCAGGAAATGTCCTGTACTCATGAACATGTACATAACTCAGCGTCAATTGATTGTTGACATCGGAACTAACTTTAGTCTTTAATTCAGCTACCAAATTGGTATTTTTTGTAAACTGAGTGAAGTCGTTCGAGCCAAATTGGAAATTACTTGATGATCTTTCTAAGTTGTTTCCTTGACCATTCGTATAAATAGCACGCAACATCAAACTATTCTTAGCATTTAGATTAAAATCTAAACGCCCAAACAACTTATCACTCTTAGTAAATATCTTATATGACCCAAGATAACTTCCTGCATCATAACCATACTTAGATTGTAATTGATTAGCAATAGCTGTAACTTCTGATAAAGTAGCAGCAGCACCCGGATCACCAATATTATTAGTACTAGGTTCTTGTCTGTCTGTATGTTCATAGTTTACGATGAAGAAAGCCTTGTTGCGGATAATTGGTCCACTAATCGTGGCACCTGTTTGATATTCATGAAAATCAGAACCAATTGATTTCTTCAATCCATCTACACTCTTTCCAACTAAAGCAGCAGTCCTTCCATAAGCATAAACTGAACCATGAAAATCATTGCCCCCACTCTTAGTAATAGCATTTACACTACCACCGGTGAAATTTCCAATCTTAACATCATACGGTGCTAATTGAACCTGAACTTCCTGAATCACATCGATACTGTATGGAACGGTACGAGTACCAGCACCTGCTGTACCTGCTTGTCCTCCGCCACTTGTACCACCTGCCGAATTGCTAAATCCGAAAGCATCATTATTAATAGCACCATCTACGGTTACATTATTATAACGGAAATTGCTGCCTGCATACGAATTGTTATTCGATTGTGGTGTTAAACGGGTATAGTCACTTAAACTTCTACCAATAGTTGGCAAGGTGTTAAGTTGTTTGATACCAATTGTAGTACCGCCGCCAACATTTTTCTTGCCGCCTGTAACTACCACTTCTTTCAAATCTACTGCTGCTGTTGATTTAAGTGATGTAGTAAATTCAGGGTTACTACCTAATGATAAATTTACATCGTTAAATACTTGTTCCTTATAACCTACATAAGAGATCCTGATAGTATAAGGGCCACCGGGTTTGAGGTTAGGAGCATAAAAAATCCCTTTTGTGTTTGTTTGTGTGGAGAAAACCGCACCTGTAGGTTCATGTTTAAATACAATTGTAGCACCAGCTAAAAGTGATCCTTTGTCGTCTTTAACACGACCATTAAGGGTTGATGTTGTTTCTTGAGCAAACGTAGAAACAGAGAAAAAAATTGCAAGAATGGTTTGCAATACAAGAGTTAAATTCTTTTTCATTTATATATGACTATTTGTTTGGGGCGCAAAAATAGTAGTCCAATGTTACCTGAATGTTAACAATTTGAAAGTTGATAATTTAATAATAGCCTGATTTTATGATTCAGGCAACCTTTTTTTTGAGCATTTTAAACTTATTATCTAAATAATTATTACACGATAAAACATTCTGTCTTGTTATCGAAAATTATTTTAGGGTAGTATTGTTATTAAATGTGATAAATTCAAATAAATAATTTAGATTCGCCTAAATTTTATTTAATGACAGAGCAATTATCTACTGCTGAAGAGAATTATATCAAGAGTATTTATCATTTACAACAGGCCGAATCTATTGTTTCTACTAACGAAGTGGCGGCAAGATTAAATACAAAAGCTGCTTCTGTGACGGATATGTTGAAACGACTGAATAATAAGCATGTAATTAATTATGAAAAGTATAAAGGGGTGTCGTTAAGTGTTGAAGGAGAAAAGATTGCTATTGATATCATTAGAAAGCATCGTTTGTGGGAGTATTTCTTGGTGGAGAAACTGCAGTTTAAATGGGATGAAGTACACGAAATTGCCGAGGAATTAGAACATATCACAAGCAAACAATTAATAGAAAGACTAGATAACTTCCTTGGCTATCCAAAATTCGATCCTCATGGCGATCCTATTCCAGACAGCAAGGGACATATACAATTTCAAGAACAAATAAGTCTAATAGATTTGACAATAGATCAACCTGCAACTGTAAGCGCTGTAGTTGGAAGTCAATCCTCCGAATTATTGGAACTACTCACACATAAAAATATTGGAATTGGAACAAGAATCGTAGTTAAAAGGAAGTTTTCTTTTGATAATTCTTTGGAGATAGAAACAAATGATAATAGCAAGTTTACAATAAGCAAGGAATTAGCGATGGCACTCTTTGTGAAATAATTCGTAATTCTTAATTGAAATGAACATGAAGTCAACTTATAATATAGAAAATTCATTGGGAGAAGTAAATTCTTCGGTAGATACAACGCATTCAGGAAAAGGTTTTCGAAGACTACTCGCTTACTTTGGCCCTGCCTATTTAGTTAGTGTAGGCTATATGGATCCAGGAAATTGGGCTACCGACTTGCAAGGTGGAGCTCAATTTGGTTATCGCTTGATTTGGGTATTGTTGATGAGTAATATCATGGCACTCATCCTTCAATCACTAAGTGCTCGATTAGGTATTGTCAGAAGAAAAGACTTGGCACAAGCAAACAGAGAAGTCTATCCCCCTGTCATCAACTTCTGCTTATATATATTAGCAGAGTTGGCAATTGCCGCCTGTGACCTTGCAGAGATTTTGGGTATGGCAATTGGCATTAACTTGCTTACAGGATTTCCATTAATATGGGGAGTTGGCATAACTGTATTAGATACGTTCCTATTGATGTGGTTGCAAAAATTGGGTATTCGTAAGTTAGAAGCCTTTATTATCTGCTTAGTCGCCATCATTGGATTATCATTCTTGTTAGAATTAATATTTGCCAAGCCACATTTAGGAGAAGTGGCAAAAGGCTTTATCCCGACGAAATTAAATAAAGAGTCTCTCTACATTGCCGTGGGTATCATTGGTGCAACTGTAATGCCTCATAATCTTTATTTGCATTCAGCATTGGTACAAACAAGGAAAATTCGAAGTGGATGGGCTGGCATTAAACGAGCATTGAAGTATAATTTCATAGATAGTTTCATTGCTTTGAATGGTGCATTCTTGGTTAATTGTGCCATATTAATTTTAGCTGCAAGTGTTTTTTATGCCTCCGGTAATCGGAATATTGCCAAAATAGAAGATGCTTATCGATTGTTAAGCCCCTTATTAGGAAATAAGTTTGCTCCTACTTTATTTGCTATTGCATTGATTGCTGCCGGACAGAGCTCTACAATTACAGGAACTTTAGCAGGACAAATTGTGATGGAAGGTTATCTGAGTATTCGGATTGATCCACTTTTACGCAGGCTGATAACACGTGTGATTGCGATTGCACCTGCTGCCATAGTAATAGGCATATATGGGGATGATAAGGTGGATGATTTGTTGGTTTTTAGTCAAGTACTATTGAGTCTTCAATTAGGATTTGCCATTATTCCATTGATACACTTTGTTAGTGATAAGACCACGATGGGAGAATTTGCCATAAAGCTATGGTTGAAAATTGTTGCATGGGCAATTGCGGTAGTCTTAGTAATTCTGAATGTGCAACTCGTTGCAGGCAAAATGATGGATGTATATGATTTAGAGGGGCACCTGATTGCTAAGGCAGCAGTAACAATTGCAGCCATATTATTTGCATGGTTATTTATCGCAATGACAGTATTGCCTGTCATGAAAAAGAGAAGACAAATTGCTCAGAGTATTGATGTACACCCAGAAGCCTTGCCTTTAGATAATCTGACTACAAGACCATTGCATAACATTGTCGTTGCCTTAGATTTCAGTGATAATGATGGACGATTAATTGCACAGGCATTATCGCAAGGGCATAAGAAAGCACATTATACCTTATTGCACATCATAGAAAGTGTCTCGGCAAATTATTCAGGTTCTTCAAGTGATGATACGGAAACACAAAAGGATACGGCCCGTTTGCAAGTATATGCTCAACAATTAATACAATTAGGATATAGTGTTTCCATTAGATTGGGCTATAGAGATAGGGTAAAAGAGATTGTAAGGTTGGTGAAGGAAGCAGATGCCGATTTATTGGTGGTAGGTGCACACCGTCACAGGGGATTGAAGGACTATTTATTTGGAGAAACAATCGATGCGGTAAGGCATGACCTTGATATAGCAATATTGATTATTAATGTATATGCGTCAAAACACTAGTATAAATGAGTTCGGAATTAATAGAAGTCAAATAAAGAGTTGATGTTTTAAATTAAAAAAGATAAGATGATTGTTCCAAACGATAGTGAATTGATTAAAGGTGAAATTGCAGATTATCGACTTGACGAAACAGGTATATTGTACTCGTATTCAAAAAGTATTCAGCGTACAGTTAGCAATATAAGTGACAATGTAGCGTTGGTAAAACAAATTACTGGAAACAAAAGAGTGCCACTACTTATTTATTTATGTAATTCTCCCATGCCAGATAAGGCTACTCGTCAGTTCTCAACCGAACAATTGCCTTTAATTTATAAAGCAATGGCAATGGTCTCAAAATCAGGACTTGGAAAAATAATCATGAATGTATTATTTAATCTAAAGAAACCTCCAATCCCGATGAAATCTTTTTCGAATGATAGAGAGGCAAGAGAATGGCTAATACAATTTGTAGAGTAGTAGAGTGAAAATAAATATTAGCAGAGTGGATAGTATTCATCTTGTAAAAATGACTTATCTTATTGAAATCTGTCATTATTTACCTTTATCAACAATGGTTAATAAAAGTTTCCTTTTATATTTATTTTCGGAATAAGCATTTCCCTTACATTTAATCAACCTTTTATTTATGAGAGAGCAATCATATCACGAGGATAGGGAAGAAATGAACGAACTTTTAAGGCAGTACTATAACCTTAAGAAGGGGAGGAGTCATGTTTATATTGAAGAAGATGCCTTTGATCGTATTGTAGATTATTATGATGATAAAGACGACCTGCCTGAAGCTTTACAAGCGGCAGAAGCAGGATTGGAGCAATTCCCATATTCAAGCTTATTGATGATCAGGAAGGCCGATATTTTATTGGCTTTACGTAAGTACGAAGAAGCATTATCCCTATTAGAGGTTGCTGAATTGTATGATAATTCAAACATAGATTTGTTTATTCTGAAAACAGATGCATACATGGCTCTCGATCAGCAGTCGAAGGCTGTTGAATTATTAGAAACTGCCCTTCAACAGTTTGAGGGTGAAGAGCGACTTGAGCTGCTATTTGAGTTGACAGATGTTTATGATGATTATGAGGAGTTTGATAAGGTATTTGATTGTTTGAAACTCATTCTTGAGGAAGAACCAAACAATGAGGAAGCGCTTTATAAAATTTGCTTTTGGACCGACTTTACGGGTCGAAATGAAGAAAGTATCAAACTACATAAACAAATAATTGATGAATATCCTTACAATGAAATTGCTTGGTTTAATCTTGCCGCGGCTTATCAAGGATTGAAGTTGTACGAAAAAGCTATTGATGCTTATCAATATGCCATTGCAATTGAAGAGAAATTTGATTATGCATATCGCAATATGGGCGATGCCTTTTTACGATTACGCAAATATAAAGATGCCATCGAGGCATTAGAAAAAGTATTGGAATTAAGCCGTCCTGAAGAAGTGATTTATGAAGCAATTGGTCATTGCTATCATCGAATGGGCAACTATGCACAAGCACGTTCTAATTACAAAAAGGCTACACACTTGAATTCCGACGATAGTAAGTTACAATACAAAGTGGCTGTAACTTATATGCTTGAAAAACAATGGCAATCAGCAATACGGTATTTAGAGAATGCACTCAGAATTCAACGAAATGTTCCTGATTATAATATTGCAATGGGAGAATGCCTTTTAAGACAGAAAAGGTTTAAAGATGCAATTCAGTTTTTTGGAAATGCTGTTCGTTTGCGTCCTAAGAAAGCAGAATGTTGGGAAGCGCTTATTCGCTGCTTAATTGAAGCTAAAATGATTGAGGATGCATCGGAACAATGTTTAGTTGCCTTAGAGCAAACCGTTAATAAGCCAATATTTATTTTTTACTTCAGTGCTACATTATTAATGCTTGGTAAGCAAAAGGAAGCTTTGATACAGCTTGAAAGAGGTATGGATATGGCACCTAAGCTTTTAAAGAAGTTTATTGCCATAAACCCTGTAATTTTACAAAATAATCAAGTTGTTGATATTATTGCAAGATATAAGAAAGGGAAGTGATTAGTTGTTAGTTATTAGTTATTAGTGGTATTATATTGTAAGTAATACGTTATACGTTTTAGGTATTTAAATATAAACGCCCCGAAAGTTGATAGCATTCGGGGCGTTTTGTATTCAAGCAAGATTATTTCTTTTTGAAAGGATTAAATTTATCAAGCAATCCCTTTCCTGCATTTTCTAACACCTTCTTAGGGTCGGAAGGATGAGAACCTGATGTGTCTTTTCCTCCTAGAATTTGCTTCGTGATTTCAGATTTTGCATCTTGGATTAACTGCTTTTTTACTGTTGCAATCGTATCCCTCACTGCACTAGTCACCGCTTTTTTGGTACTATCTACTTTTGATTTTGCAATATCAACTGCTTGCTGCTTGAGGTCTTGTGCAAGATTACCTGCTGTTTGCTTGAAATCAGATTTCACCGTAGGATTTGTAATCAAACCGCCCAATTTTACTTGCATATTAATTACATCTGCCGCTTTTATTGCTACACCCTTACTAGCTGCCTGATTTTGCAAATTGTTAATCACTGCATTTCCCTGACTGCCCATTAATGCTCGCGGTACTTTCAAATTGATGGTATAATCAATCGATTTATCAAAACCATTTAGTCCTCCAATCTCCATGTCGATTGAATTGACTTTTAGATTAAATGGTTTAATTAAAACCTTTCCATTTGCCACTTCAAAAGCACCCTTTATATCTTTGATCGGATAATCTTGTTGTAAAGAATTTACATTTAAAGTCTTTGCAATTGTGGCAACAGGAGTGAATTTGCTGAGTACACCTTGCAATACCAATAAATTTCCATTACCAACAATCGAGTTCATGTCGGGCATCATATTGTCGCCCAGAGCACCATTCATACTAAATTGTGAACTCATTTTACCATTCAAATATTGTCCAATTGGCATAATCTTTTCAACTGTATTAAAGGCAAGGAAGGTCTTTTGAATGTCCACACTCTTCAAATCATAAGACATAGTGATTGCAGGCTTTTTCTTACTTAATTTGGTAGAGTAAGAACCACTAATCGACATTTGACCATCTAATGCATTTGCCTTGATGTTCGTCATTTTCACCGTTTCGTCGGCAATTTGTAAAGCCCCTGTTGCAGCTTGTAAGGTTAGTTTATCATAAATTATTTTATCTATCGCCGCATTCAAGGTAATATTCAAGTTTGCAGGAACAACAAACGGAGCCCCTGCAGGTGTATTTTTCGTAGCAGTATCTGTAGATACGCCCATCAATTCATTTAAATTCACTTCGCCTGCTTTGAAATTCATGACTCCATCAAGTGGTTCATTCTTTATTGCGTAGGCCACTATATTATTCAAGGCACCATTTGCAGAGAAGGTAGTTTTTTGATATTGACCATCCACGTTATTCAGCGTAACATTCTTTGGATTAAATGTCATCAATAAATTATTCACTTTTACACCTGTAGGATAATCCTTAGAGGCATAGAAAAAATTACTCAAGGCAATCGTACCCTTCGCATTAAATTTATCATATTGCTTTGCTTTTAGTGCATTTGCATTGCCATTCATCGACGCATCTGCATTTAAAAGTCCTGCTATCTTTGTTCCTTCTGCTAACTTTACAAACTGTGTCACCTTCGACAAATCTAATTTCCCCTTAGCTGATGCATCTACATATAAATCAGAGATAGGTTTCTTAATCAACACTTTAAAGTCGAAAGGCTCATCTGCGAGTTCTATATGTGCTTGTGGAATATTCACAACCGTATTATCTGTCACCCCATCAGGATTGTCGATATTGACTTTGAAATTGATATTCTTAACCGGTGCAGGCAAACTCGGATATTGGAAAAAGCCATCTTTTACCTCAAGATTTAGTTGATAGGCAGGGATAGATTTGCTGTTATAATTACCCTTTACAAATCCATTTAGCAAGGCCGAACCGCTTGTTTTGATAGTGGCAAAATTATTTTGATAAATTGAAGGGATAAACGACAAGATGCTCTTGAAACTAGTTGCAGGAGCATTGAAACTGATATCCATGCCATAAGTAGTGTCATTAACGAATTGAAAGTAGCCTTTTGTAGAGGCAACAAGGTCATTCATAGTCACCTTGTCTGTCTCAAAAGTGAATTTCTTATTTGTATTATCGATTTTAATTTCTAAGTCAACCCCTGCTTTAATTTTGTTCAAATAAGGAATCCCTCCGTAAGTGAAGGTTAACGTATCGACTGTTGTTAGTGTTTTCAACGTAAATAAATCTGACGTGAAATCACCACTACCAGAGTGTTCAAGATTCACGATTTCTGAACTCATATTCGAGGCCTCATCCTTATAACTAATATAGCCGTTGTGAATAGCGTAATGTTGAAGTGACATCTTGAAGGGCTTACTCTCTTTTGCAGCCTGAGAAGTATCAGTAGATGGTTTAGTGATGTTCCAGTTCGCCACACTATCTTTTGTGGAGATAGCATGAATACGAGGTGAATTCAAATCAATGGAAGATATTTTTATTTGACCGCCACCAATCACACTCATGATATCGAGGGCTAAATCGAAACTCTTGACAGCAAATAGGGTATCTCCTTCAAATCTCTCTATGCCAGCAACACTCAGGTCTTTTAAGGAAACGGTTAGTTTGGGAAAATGCTTGAATACCGACAAATCAACTTCGCTGAAATCTACTTTTGCATTTAAACTCTTATTAATTTCAGTTTTCAGTTTAGTTTCTATTTTATCCTTAAAAAGAAAGGGGACAGACATAGCTGCAACTAATAAAACAGCGATTAGAATGCCTACGATAAGGGCTATTTTCTTGACCATAATTAATTTTTGAGAAGCCTAAGCAATAATGAATAAAAAATTATCTGCAAATATCCCATTGTGAAGTCAATAAAGGACAAACAACTTATTTATTTTTTTGCACAACGAATTTTGGTTTCAAGTTACTGTTTACAATTAACTTATAAATACTAGTAACTTGTATCCTGAAACTAATTCTTACCTTCGCCCCCTCAATAATAAAAGTGAGCTTACTAAAATATGCGTTTGTACCCGGAATCGGCAGCTAATCAATTAGAATTTGACAAGGTTAAGAGTCTTTTGGTTAATCACTGCAAAACAGTTTATGCACAAGCAA
>CANCPA010000141.1 GCA_947379895.1 Chitinophagaceae bacterium
ATTGATTTACAAGAAATTTTACCTGCCGACTTCCACCCACAATCTAAGGTTTGGATTTATCAAAGCAGTCGTTTATTTGGCATGAGTGAGGCTTTTGAATTGGAAGAATTATTCGAACAATTCTTGAAAGGATGGATGAGTCACGGTGCGCCTGTAAAGGGGTATATCAACTTGTTTTATGGACAGTTTATCGTTTTAATTGCCGACGAAACGTCCACTAAAGTGGGGGGATGTAGCACAGATACAAGTATTCATTTTATTAAGGATTTAGAACAAAAATTCAAGATTGATTTATTGAATCGGCAAAATCTAGCTTTCTATATCAAAGATAGAGTTCAGATACTGCCCTTACCACAGTTGAATCATGCATTAGAGAATGGCTTTATTTCGGGCGATACTTTGTATTTCAATAATCTAGTTGCCACTAAAGAAGAATTTATCAATAATTGGTTGATTCCTGCAAAAGATTCTTGGCTAGAAAGAAAGATTGGTGTCAAAAATTAAATAGTAGGAGAGGGTATTAAATTACTAGAAAGGCAATTGTGAGTACAACTTTGTATTCAGTAGTGAATTTCTTAAGATATTTTTTTTGTTGATTTACTATTTCTTTTTGGAATAATCTATTGAAGTCTCAACATTCAAACTCATAGCATTTGCAAATTGCTCATCGGTAATATTTAATATAACATTTGTTTTTGAACATTTTTTCTTGTGCTAACAATATCGGTTAATTGAACAACTAGAAGATATGAAATTGCTAATTTTTAGATTCTTTTTTATTGATGATGTATTGATTAGAAGTTTAAGTTTGGACATACTAAAAATGTCTACACCTTTCCTGTTTAATGGGTTTATTTCGCTTGTACTTCAATAGTTAATTGATGTTCTGAAATAACTTCGTCTTTTTTCCAATCATGCTTTGTAGGGATTGAATTTAAAACAAGTCGATCTGTATATCTTGAACGTTCTAGTTGTTTTGCGATTTTATAAGTGATTGTAGATACATTATCCATTTTAAAATGAAGGTTATCTATAAATACAGATTTCGCATTATTTGAAAAAAATAAATCTGTTCCAGCCTTTGCCTCATAAAACTGATTACCCAATTTAAGATTTCTTTTGCCCGTTTCATATACCCAATTTGGATTATTTAAAATGCCAAATGTGAGCGTTTCAATTGTATCGGTAGTACAAGATTGTAATGCAGTTAATTTTTCTTTGATTTTAAAACTACCATCACTTTTTGTTTGGCAATAAAGTTCGCTCTGAACTAAATTGCCATGATTAATGACCATTTTCACCGTAAATCCATTTTTGCTTGGGTTTACCTCAATATTCTTTAATTTAATTCCAAGTGTAGAATATTTATCTCTTGAACTACTTACGACCACTCTACCAATTCCATTTCTTTGATCGGGCGAAATAATATGATCTTTTGCGATTGGCATCATTTGAATCATTTTCTGTTCTCCCCACGAAACAGTTTGAATGGCTTTATCATCCCGATGCAAAATTATTTTCCCTTCTTCAAGGTTATTCACGCCCACATGTGGAGTTGTTTCTTTTAAGTCTTTTGTTGCAAAATGCAATATCAGCCATGCCTGTGTCAACCAATATGCCAAATGTGGTTGTGATGAAGGAAAAAAGTTTTCTCCTGGAGCGTAAATAGCCCCATTAGAATTACGGGCCTGCATTTTTTCGGCTGCATCTAGTGCATTATGGAGATAATACAGTCCTTCTTGATCATTAAACCTTGCTACAGCAGTTGCATGACAAGGCATCCAATCTGCATTTCTGAAAATTGCCCAATCCTGCCCATTTGGATAGCAATAGCTGCCGTCTGGTAAATAAAATCTTTTTTGCTTGTCATACACATGACTTAGGTTATACAAGAAAGTCTCCGATGTTTTTCTTCCAGTTAAAAGATAATCAAGGTCATTGCCGGCATTCATAATCCAAGCACCCATATAATCGGGATGAACAATATCATGGTTTTCAAGTGTGTAATCGTTATGAATATTGGCTCCTGTAAAAACGGTAGAAATAGGAATATTATCAACTTTGTCATTGGAAGTTGAATCAGCTTGACGTAAATAAGAGGTAAGACTCCATTTCTTTACAGCTAATTCCCATTTTGAACATCGGGCATCAGAAGGCATTAGCAGGAGTGCTGCTGAAAGGACTTGACTATTCCATGCATTCTCTTCCGATTTACTATCTAATTTAAGATTATGAGGTGGAACCGTATGCTCAATTCTATCTGCTTCATGTGCAACAACCTTGCGAACTCCTTGCCTAACATCTTGTGGTAAAGCATCCCAACTCCACCAAGCCGCATTTCCAATAGCCGCAGTCCAATGAGCAGATTGCCACGCATCTCCCCACGATTCACCATCATCGGTTTTGAGGTCGCCTTCTTTATGAGTCCGCACCAAATATCGAAGAATAGGGATTAGTTCTTTAGATAATAACATTGCTCGGGAAGTACCCACAACTTTTTCGTCAAAATCCCCAAATCGATACAGAAATGATAAGTCAGCAGCAAAAGTTGCATTTGGCCTTATGAAATGTTCACCTGAACCACTTTTTGTAATGAGCATCATAGATGAATCGTTATTCCAATTACGAAGTAATCCTCGTAAAAAATGTACTTGCCCTTCTATTAGCCTATAAATGCGAAATTCTTCTTTTTGATATAATTTATTCTCAGGAAGTTTACAGGTTAGTACATTCTGAGTCTTTATATTTAAAGGCTCAGTTTCAAAATTTTGAGCATTAATAGTATAGGTTAAGGCAAGCAAAGTGAAGATTAACAATGATTTCATTGTCTTTTAATTTAATTAAGTTGAAGAATTAAAGAGCGAATATATATTAATTTCAGTAAATCTGTTTATTGATATAATAGCCATAAGCTTTGCATTTAAATTCAATCTGTACTTCCAAAAGTCTTATTTATTCCCTCTGCAAGCACTTTACTAAACACTTCTGTTATGGGCATACCATATCTCGCTACAGTAAGTACTTGCTACCTTATCGAATTATACATGTTCCAATTAATTACGAACTCTCTTTCTTACAATCGCTGACTTGTCTACGCTTTAATACTTCCTCGCTATTTGTGATAAATGCAATTGTTTCAATTAATTACAATAACACATTGTGTTTTGTCTACTTCTTCACCTTTACTTTTTGTTATCTAAAATTTACTATTTCATTTTTTGTATGAATTTACTTGAAATCATAAGTATTTGTTTCAAACTCATGTGCTTATGTTTATTACTCATTCTGGTAATTTCGAAACTCATTTGTCGAAAATCCTTCTCAATCTGCTATGTTTGAAACACATGAGTCTATTCATGAAAATTAGAAGTTGAAAATCCAAATTCGATGACCTATGTTTGGAACTCATTGAGCTAATATCCAAACTCACCGGCCTATGTTTCATACTCATTGAGCTATGTTTCATATTTATTTTTCTCTGAGAGTTTCAATTTAAGTAAAGAAGGGTTCAAACAAGAATAAAATATTCGTTTTGTAAACTACAACGATGCTTATTATTGACATAAGTTCTCATCATTGAATTATCAAATTAAAAGACTTAATGATAGCAATAATGGTTGCCCATAACTCTCATATTTGGGAAAAGCAAAATATTTTACCTTATTGTAAACAAATCTGCCTAACACTTGTATCTGAGACTATTGACATAATCTTTGATAAGAATTTAGATGTTTTTAAGCAAAGAATACTGAATACACCTAGAGGATTTGTCTTTAGAATTAAATAAATTTTGAAAAAAAATAATAGCAATAATAATTAGTGATGGTAAAGTATTTTAATTTGTTGAGTTTTTTATTAGTTATTTCATCCGGAAAATTATTTGGACAACAAATACCATCCATTCAATTAGATAGACCCGATCAAACTGAATGTCCGTTTATTACCCCTAAGCATTTTGTACAGATTGAAAATGGTTTTACAATTGAAAATGCTGATAATAATCATAGGACATATAGCTATCCTTCAACACTATGGAAATATGGAGTTTCTCAAAATTTTGAGTTCCGATTAATTACTGAGTTAATCGATGAAAAAAACAATGGGAATAGGGTAGCAGGTATTACTCCAATAACAGTTGGTTTTAAAACAGCTCTTTTTGAAGAAAAGGGTTTTATTCCTAAAACTTCTTTTATTGGTCATATTAATACGGCTAAAATTGGCAGTAAGGCATTGCACGAAAGTAAAATTTTGCCTTCGTTTAGATTTACCATGCAAAATACTTTGAGTCCCAAAATCACTCTAGGATATAATTTGGGCGCTGAATGGACAAATGAAAACACTGAATATATCTATACTATAACTACAGGTTTTAGTTTGACTGATAAGATTGGCTGTTATGCTGAGTTATATGGCTTTTTTCCGAATGATAATTCAGGAAATCACAGATTTGATGGTGGGTTAACCTATTTATTCAATGACAATTTTATAATGGATATTTCAGGTGGTGTAGGCTTGACTAAGAATACACCAAAAAACTACATTTCACTTGGAATTTCATATAGATTTAACACTAGAAAATGAAACCTGTAAGACTCCATTTTTTATTTAGGTAAATTTGTATTACAATTTAAGACGAATAGAGAAAGTGTTGAGTGAAGTCAAGTGACAATTATTTCAATCAAAATTAGCCATAATTTTTAAATATCAATCGCGACATTAACTTTGTAAACTATACTTTATAAACCCCTTATGAAAATTTAGGATTTTTCGCTTAATTCAATAGCTATATTTGCCAACTTTTAAAAATTACAGATATGCTTAATGTTGGAGTTTTTGGTGTGGGACATCTAGGAAAATTTCATTTGAATAATTGGCTAGAAATAGAAGGTGTTAAAGTAGTTGGATTCTTTGATCCAAATAATGAAGTAGCCAAAGAAGTTACTGAGAAATATAACCTGAAAAGATTTTTAGATGAGGAAAAATTAATGGATGCTTCAGATATCGTTGATGTAGTTGTTCCTACAGACAAACACTTTGATTTATGCATGAATGCCCTTAGAAAGGGTAAACATGTATTTGTTGAAAAGCCTCTAGCAAATACTATTCAGGAAGCAAAGGATTTAGTGAATATGGCCCGTGAAGCCAATGTAAAAGTTCAGGTTGGGCATGTGGAACGCTTTAATCCTGCTTTTCTTGCTTTAAAGGATGTGAATGTTAAACCAATGTTCATTGAAATACATCGTTTAGCACAATTCAATCCTCGAGGTACGGAAGTAAGTGTAATCCTCGACTTAATGATTCATGATATTGATATTGTTTTAAGTTTGGTGAAGAGTGGAGTGAAGAATATTCATGCTAATGGAGTGGCTGTAATGACTGATACTCCCGATATTGCAAATGTGAGAATTGAATTTAATAATGGCTGTGTTGCAAACCTAACTAGTAGTAGAATTAGCTTGAAAAAGATGCGAAAAATGCGCCTATTTCAGAAAGATGCATACATTGCAGTTGACTTTTTGGATAAGAAAACAGAAATTATTAAATTAAAAGAAGCTAAAGACACGGAAGCTTTTTTCTTTAATTTAGAAACCCCTACAGGTTCCAAAACGATTGCTGTTTCAAACCCAAAAATACCTGCGGAAGCAAATGCAATTAAGATGGAGTTGGAATCATTTGTGAGTAGTATAAGAAATAATTCTACTCCAATTGTAAGTGAAATAGATGGATTATTGGCCATGGAAGTAGCTCATCAGATTATTGATAAAATAAATAATACCAATAGGATAGCCAAATAATTGAGAATGCTAAAACGACTTGTAGATGTGGTAGTGGCATTTGTGGCTATCTTAATATTGTCCCCTTTTTTATTGCTGTTAATGATGATTACTGCAATAGCTTCAGGAGGAACTGTTTTTTACCGGCAGGAAAGGATTGGTTTAAAAGGCCACCCATTTATCATGTATAAATTGGTTAGTATGGTTCCTGATGCTGAAAAGGATGGGCCACGACTTTGGGTAGAAGGTGATCCTCGTCAGACTAAATGGGGAACTATTATGCGGAAAAGACGCTTTGATGAATTACCTCAATTATGGAATATCTTGATAGGAGATATGAGTTTTGTGGGGTCTACACGTCCTGAAAGAAGATATTATATTGATCAATTAGTGAAAGTGGCTCCTCAATATTTGAAGCTTTTGAATGTAAAACCAGGTTTGGTATCAATCGGAATAGTTGAGTATGGTTATGCTTCTTCTATTGAGGAAATGAGAGAAAGATTGCAATTTGATTTGAAATATTTAAAAAATCCTTCGCCTTACAAGGATTTACATATTTTAATAAAGGCTTTTTGGAAGGTCATTTTGGGAAAAGGGAAGTGAGTTATGAAAGTTAACTCATGATTTATATATTAATAACTCATAACTATTTACGTGCGTAACTATTTAATCATATTCTTGCTATTGCTTTTGAATGCTAATGCTTACAGCCAAGTAAATCCGGTAAAATATTGGCAACAACAGACTGATTTTACTATTCAAGTACAACTTGACGATATTTTGAATAGTCTTGAAGGATTCGAAAAAATTGTCTACACAAATCATTCCCCTGATACCCTAAACTTTATTTGGTTTCATCTTTGGCCAAATGCATACAAGGATGATAAGACTGCTTTTAGCGAACAATTGCTTCGAAATGGCCGAACTGACTTCTATTTTAGCGATGAAGAAAGCCGTGGTTATATCTCAAATATCTTATTTAAAATTAATGGAGTAAAAGCAGATACGCTACATCATTTAAAATATGGAGATGTTTTAAAAGTATTGTTACCTCAACCGTTATTACCTGGACATACTGATACAATTACCACTCCTTTTCATGTAAAGTTGCCCAATAATTTTTCAAGAGGAGGGCATATTGCTCAAAGTTATCAAATTACACAATGGTATCCGAAGCCTGCAGTGTATGACTATAAGGGATGGCATCCAATGACATATCTCGATCAAGGTGAATTTTATAGTGAGTTTGGGGATTTTGACGTAAAAATTACCTTGCCTGAAAATTATATTGTAGCTGGTTCAGGGGAGTTGCAATCAGCAGAAGAGCTGAGAAAACTTTTGACAATTGCTTCTACAAAGGTTTCTCAGCAATCCAACTTTATTTATTACAATAAGCGAATCCTTAATAAGCAGTCAAAACCCCTTAGCCCATTAGAATTGTATGCACCTCGATCTGCAGCCAATAATAAAACCTTGTCATATCATTTAAGTAAGGCGCATGATTTTGCTTGGTTTGCTAGTAAACAATTTATTGTTTTACATGACACCATTCAGCTATCTAAAAAAATAGTTGATGTGTTTTCTTATTATCCTCCATGGGCTCAACCCAACTGGAAAAAGAGTATTACTTATGCAAAAGAAGGATTGCAATATTATGATACACATCTTGGTAGTTATCCTTACAGTACTGCAAGTGTAGTTAGTGGACCACAAACAATTGGAAGTGGGGGCATGGAATATCCTTCAATAACCCTAATCACTACTCAATCGGGAGGTAAAGAATTAGATGAGACTATTGCACATGAATTAGGTCATAATTGGTTTTATGGTTCATTGGCATCTAACGAACGAGATCATGCTTGGATGGATGAAGGCATGAATACGTTTTATGAAAGGAAATATGTTAAAGCTAAATATGCCAATAATGAAAATGGGGGAGAGGTCTTAGAACAATTTTCAGAAAATAATATGGAGAATATTTTGGCTAATCATCTGAGTGCCTGGAATAAAGGACAGTCTCTTGATTTGCCTAGTGAAGAATATACGAGTGTCAATTATGGATTGTTTGTTTATCAACAAACTTCAATGTGGATGGATAAGTTGAAGAAGCAGTTAGGAAGTGAGCTTTTTGAAAAATCAATGAAAAACTATTATGCTAAGTGGCAATTCAAACACCCTTATCCTGAAAATTTCAAGCAGTCAATAGAAGAAGCAAGTAATAAAAGCATTGATACACTTTATAAAGAGCTTTTTGTTTCAAGTGTTCCTCGATTTCCAATAAAGAAGCCAATTAAATCTGCATTCTTTTTCCCTTTAAAGAACACTGATAAGTATCAATATATTTCTTGGTCACCAATGTTTGGGTATAATAGTTATGATAAATTGATGGTTGGAGGAATGATTCATAATTATCAATTGCCAAATAGTAAGTTTAATTTCATAGCAATTCCTTTGTATGCCACGGGAACAAAGGTTTTGAATTATTATACTAGGGTTAGTTATAAGTTACCATATAAAAATGGAACATTCGAAAGCATTAATATAAATACATCTGTAAGTAAGTTTACTTATAATCAAGCGAACTTTATAGTACCTGCAATTCCTAAATCACTCAATTTACAGTACTATAAAGTCGATCCGACTATTCGATTTAATATACGCAATAGTAATTTGCTTAGCTCAACTAGGAGTTTTATTCAATTTAAAAGTTATTTCATAGGTGAACAAAATTATTTATTGATTGGGGGAGATTCAATACACCCTGCTGCTAGTAAAGCGGCTTATACGGCTCGGTCATTTACTCAATTGAAATTTTTATTTGAAGATAATCGAGTTTTATATCCTTACAGTATCGATGCTACTTTTGAAGGTAATGACAATTTTTTAAAGGCAGGAATAACTGCTAAATACTTTTATAATTACCCTGAAGGAAATAATCATGGACTGGATATACGTTTCTTTGCTGGTAAATTCTTTAATTTAAAGACTGATAAAATTTATCAGAACGACTTATACAGGTTAACTCTAACTGCTCCGAGGGGAGCAGATGATTATGCTTATGGTAACTATTTCATAGGGAGGAGTGCAAGACCGGAGAATAATGATTGGCAGAGTCAGCAATTGATGGAAAGAGATGGCTTCTTTAAAGTTGGTACTGAATTGCAAGGTTCGCCAGGGAGGACAGATAATTGGTTATCTGCAATAAATTTAAGTGGTAATATTCCCGACAAAATTAATCCACTAAAAGTTCTTCCTATTCAATTACCAATTAAGTTCTTTCTCGATATAGGTACTTATGCAGAGGCATGGGATGAGAGTGTAACAGGTAGTCATTTTTTATATGATGCAGGTTTTCAGTTGACATTGTTACATGGCAACGTCAATGTTTATGTGCCATTATTGTACAGTAAGGTATATCGCGATTATTATCAATCATTCTTCTCTGGGAAGACGCTTTTAAGTAGTATTTCGTTTAGCATAGATATTCAAAAAATCAAACTTAATACCTTTGTTAAAGGGGTTACATTTTAAAATTGTAAAATAATACAAGCTTCAAAGAGATTCAATAGTTTGTTATTTAATCGCTTCAAGGCATTGTAAATGTAGAAACAAGAAATAAGAATAAAGGGACAATCAATACCATAAATTTCAAGACGTAACGCTAAAAAAAGTCATTCATTTACCACTAAATATGCAAACAGAAATCTAATTCTCACACAGGATTTAGAATATCCATATTTTAATTGTGCGCTTCTACTTATCATAGAACAAGTGTTATAAATGAGTATTCGATGCTAATAAAAGAATAAATATTACATTTATCCCAGATTACAGTTGTGAATTGATGTAGAGTCTTAATTCGAAATCTGGGTTTATTAAAAGTTTCACTCTTTCCTCACTGCGCATATTGTGTAGAATATAAGGGCGTATTACTGCCAAAGATGGTATTCCAATAATCGGAGAACTCGGTATCAAAGGAATAGGTAAGTCTATCTGACCGCAACGGGCTATTAGTAATCCATTCAGGGGTGGTGAATGTTTTGGAAACCACACTATTCCTGCTAATTGTCACAGTTACTGACCCTGCTGTAGAGACAAATTTAGTAGCAGTTAATCCTGAAGGAACACTTATAGTAACTCCATTTACAGTCAATTGAGCAGCCGTTGGGAGGATAGTAACCACTTCAATAGAGTCTTCAGAATTTGTGTTTGTTGTTCCCAAATTTACCACATTGATATTATAAGGAGAAGGGGTTACAGACGATTTGTATTTCTTGAAGAATGCAATTGCTACATCCCGATTGCTATAGGGATTCGTATTATTTATCCATAGATTCTTGTAATAGTTGAGCAATACAGAGAAACCAAAATTGTGATTTATCTCGGGGGCAAGGTGATGTCCTTCGGGATAATCATTCCAAGTAATTATGTTGATGAGAGGTGTATTCTGTGTGATACCCTTGTTTAATAGGTCACTAAAAGTCTGTGAAAGTCCCATCTTCATACACTTCCTTTCTAATCCAGAACAACCAATATTTGCTGCCTGTGTCGCACTATTCACAATCGTCCAAGTGCCGGGATATAATACTTTTGAGGTGTAGAAATCCGAAAATGCCGAAGCAGTATATTGTCGGCTCCTACTACTACAGATGCTTGCCACACTATCATCTAATCCCTGAAAACTATAAGCCTGCGTCCATAACCATACGGTAGGAAAATAATTCAATAATGCATTTACCTGTGCATTCGTTTGATTGGCATTGATAGAGTAGATACAGGCAAATCTTTCACCTACTGCAGTTGCCAATTTATTGTAGGAGTTGGCATAGAAGTATTCAGGGGGATGCCCTCCCATACTATCCCATGGCATATCGGTGATGTTTTGACCATACCACAAATACACAATCAACCGACCATCAGGGGTTCTTAGCCAATGTGAATTATTACGTCCTACTGCATTCATGATTGCATTTACTCTCGAAGCGTATAGGGCAATCTTTGTGGTTTCGGTGGCACCGTTTAATATGGGGTTGGAGAAACAAAAGGTAAACTTGAAATCGATATTCTTTTGGGCAGCCACATTAAAATAAGCTACGATGATACTATCCCAACTTGAATCGGCAACAGTGTAATAGAATTGAAAACCATCGATACCACTTTTCTTCGCTGCCCGCATTTCTAACTCAACTGCACTACTCAAACTCGAGTCCCGCATGAAATGGTCAGCCATTGGATTTACTTGTGATAGTCCACCAATTGGTGATGAAGTGTTATTTGTAAAAGGATAATAATCGGGATTGCAACCGTCTTCGAGGGGATGCCCCTTGAAGGAAATAATGTTGGGCATGCAGTGGGCGATGACCATCTTATTGGATAAGAGTGGCAGGGAGAACTCGGATTTATTGATTAGGGTATCGAATAAAGTCAATTGGCTTGCGGTTGCCTTATTGCTTTCCGAAAAAGTGATACTCGGAGAAGGCCCTGTAGTTTGAACAAAGAAAGCTTGTCCGGGCTGAATATATTGATTGATATTGCCACCTCCCGAAGCACCTGTTCCGATAGTGTAGGACACATAAGCCCCCCTGTTGTTAGTTCCTGACCTTGTAGGGTCCCAAGTCCAATAGGTAGAGCCAATATCATTTTTTGAAACTGTAGTCCAATCAATTGGGGCTGAATAAGGATTCCCAATCAGGTTATAATTGCCAATTTCAGTACTTAAGGCTACGGAGGTTGTGGAATCGAAAGTTATGTTTCCTGTTACCAATGTGCCTGTAGTCCTCAATGTGGTGGAGGTAGGATTAGGCATATTATTCGTTAAATCAATGGTGCGGTCGCCTCTAATCAATAGTCGATATCCTGTGCTTGCAAAGAGGTTATTTAAATTGGTATTGTTTACGACATTCCAAAGTTGATTGCCATTGTCATAAGTAAACAAACTTGGATTGCCCGATAAGGTGCCGTCGAAACCGTTCGATTGGTCGGTGGTAATGCCTGTAATATGTGTGCCGTATCCAATATTTGGATTTGAAATATTGGACAATCCCCCTTCCTGCCAATTCGATTTGATGGAAGAACTCGTATTTACCGAAGGGGAAATAAATCGGAATGAACGTTGCCCTGCGGGAATATATCTTTCAATAGTAACATTGCCATTGATACTGCCAATCACCTGCCCTACCATCGCAATAGCCGATGCATTCGTGGACTTTAATGTTAGGCTATTATTAGTAACCAATGTGCCATTCAATACCGACAAAGTGCCATAAATAGACGTGACTCCACCTATAGATGCAGTACCACTGTTATTAACCGTAAGGTTTTGATAGCGGGCTGCAGGAATTATTTGTGAAGAACCATTAAATATGACTGTACTATTACCACTTAAACTTCCGATTGTTGGGATAAACGTATTTTGAAGGGTGAGAATGGCATTGTAGCTACCATCGACAGTGCCTGAATATTTGTAAGCAGAGGGCACGATAAAGTTGATGGAAGAAGTACTGTCACCCACCAAAACTTTGGAACCACTTCCTGTAACAGTCCAATCGGCAGCAATAGTGGCACTCGTCCTGTTTCGAATATTATAGATAGTTCCATCTGTTGTAAAGTTTGAAGGAGAGGCACCACTACCGTCTGTATTCGCCCCCCATGTAGAGAGATTATCGAGATTACCCGTTGCTTTGGAGTAGTATTTAGTTCGAAATTCCAACATCTTCATGGCATTCAGATAGGCAGTTGTGCCCGAAGAAACGGAGACCGTCAACGTAATGATGCCACTCGAATTGGGATAAATGATGGTAGAAGAAAGAATAGTACTGATATTGCCATTGTAACCTGTGCCACCTAAATTAGTACCTGAAGTCTGTTCTGTTCCTGTAAAAGTATTGCTGCCAGTTAACGTATAAGCGGAGATTCGTGCAGGATTAGCACTATTTCGACTGCCAAAGAGAAAGAATTGATAGCCATTACTTAGATTCAAACCAGAAATCTGAAAGGTGACAGAAGTGGTAGTTGTACAATAATCTTGGGTGGCCGTAGCTATTGCCAAATCACCCAAATTACCCGAAGCAGGTGAAAGAAGTCCACCATTAAGAATCCCATTTGTAGCAAAAGAACCACTAGATACTTTGATGGAAAAACCTGTACCTGCATTTGCACTATTATTCAAGGATAAGGTAGAGGCGGAAGTCACATTATTCCAATAATGTCCGTTTGCATCGGCATTGATAGTACTGTTTCCGTTTGTTCCATCGTTTGGGCCGAAGTCAAAATAAAGGGTTTGCAATGCAGACTGCGACCGCAAGGCAAAAGGAAGAAC
>CANCPA010000142.1 GCA_947379895.1 Chitinophagaceae bacterium
GAAGAAGCAAAAAACTTATTAATTAATTATCCTTTTCCAGGCAATGTAAGAGAACTTAAAAATCTTGCGGAACAAATCTCTGTATTGAGTACAAGCAATATTATCAACTCAAATTCATTAAAGAAGTTTTTACCTGAAAAAATAGTTAATAGGATGCCGATGCTTGCAAGTGAAGCAGGACATCAAAGTGAATTTGCCAATGAGAGAGAAATATTGTACAAACTCTTCTTTGACATGAAAAAAGATGTTACTGAATTGAAGAAAATGTTTGTAGAAATTTTACAGAACCCTTCTTTAACAAGTCACGCCGCTAGTTTTGCGAAGGAAAGTTTGATGAGTGAATTTCACAGTGCTGCTTCTGATACACAAACAGTTTTGTCACCATCAAAAGGGATGCAGTCGATTCCGTCTCATCAACCTTCATTTATACAATCTGCATCAGGACAACCGGTCTTGCTAAAAGATGATGAATTGTTTCAACATGAAGAAATTGAAGAAGAACTCAATATTTCGGTGATAGAAAAGGAACTTATCATAAAAGCCTTGAAAAAACATAAAGGCAAACGTAAAGATGCAAGTATTGAATTGGGAATTAGTGAAAGAACGCTTTACAGAAAACTGAAAGAATACGACATTGATGACTTATAGGTAAATATTGATTGAGAACTTTATAGAATATAAATTGGTAACTGAATAGGATGTAAATGAGATTATTAAAATTGAGATATAAAAATTTGTTCCTAATTGGATTGACTGCTGTTTTACTAACAACAATTACATCATGTGGTATTTATTCGTTTAAGGATGTATCCATCGATTATACGAAGATTAAGACTATTAAGATTGGGTTCTTCGAGAACAAAGCACGATATATCAATCCTCAGCTAAGTCCTAAGTTGACTGATAAAATTCAACAAAAAATAGTTGGGCAGACTAAACTTTCAAGAACAAATAATGATGATGCTAACTTACAAATTAGCGGATATATTTCTGAATATTCTGTTTCTACCTCAGCGATAAGTGCGAAGGAGGCTACAGGTAACAGATTGACAGTAGGAGTTCACTTAGTAGTAAAAAATACTGTTGATAATAAAACAGATGAATACGACATAAGCCGTAACTTCGATTTTTCTGCTAATTTATCATTACAACAGGCAGAAACAGGTATACAGGACGAGATGATTAGGACATTAACTGACGAAATTTTTAACCGTATTTTCTCTAATTGGTAATTTTTATATATTTTTAACCCACGATGACATCTGAAGCGGTTTTATATAACATAACAGGTAATAAGAATTTAGCAAATACACATGTTGATGAGATAGCAGCAATTGTGAAGGAATACCCATTTTTTTCTCCTGCTCAATTCTTATTAGCCCTAAAGCAAAAGAGGGATAGTAGCTATAACTATGAATATCAATTGCAAAAAACTTCTTTATATTTTAGTAATCAAGCATGGCTTAATTATCTAATTACAGAAAAGGAAGTTGCGGTGCCCGATTTACAGCTAGTAGATGCAATACCTGTAATTGAGACAACAAAAGAAGCTGTGGAGGAAAACATATTTCCTACTTCATTGCTTGGCTCAAATAACTTTTTGAATAAATCTATAGAACAGCATGAAGAAACATTAGTTGAAGAAACTGATGTTTTTCCAGAATTCAAATATACTTCTGAGAAAAAAGACAACCCATTTGATTATAATTCTCTTTTTTCTAACAAGGAAAATAAGATTGAAGTACCTACACTAGATGTAGTAAAACAAATATATGATGGAAAACAAGCATTAGCTTCTGTAGATGATAACAATGAAATTCCATCAAATTTCACAGTAGAATACACTTCAGGATTAGATAGATCTCTGGAATTTAATACGCCCTATTTTCCAAACATTTTAAATGAGCCAATTGCAGAAATATCAAAAACTAAATTAAATGATTTTAGTTTTGATATTCAATCTGAAGAAAAAAGAGACTCATTAATTTCGATTAAGGATGAATTGTCTTCAGAAAACTTTGAAGCTTCCAAACATTCAGATAAAAATTATATTGCAGATAAGAAGGAAGAAGCTTCATCTATATTTGTTAGTATGCCTTCGCAATATACTAACGAGGAATTGCCTATTTATGAAAAGAATGATCAAGTAATTATACCAACCCATTTAGATTTAATTAAAAAAGAAAGTCAATTTTCTCATTTATCTATTCAAGATGAGAAATCACCTGTAAGTGAAAATAATGAAGATTTATTTATAGATGCTGCTAATGAAGCATCAAAAACAATTACTTCTCCGATTTCAAACATAATACCGAGTTATTCTTTCAAGGGTTTTTCAGACTCCTTACCTATTAAGTCAGAAGTACAAAATACATTGAGTGATGCAGTCTCAATAAGTGAGGCATATGCGAATAATAATACAGAAGAAGAGGCAGATAATACAGAATATGTAAATAATATTTCTTCAATGATTTCCAATCAAGTTGAAGATTTCAAGAAGCCAATTGAGGATAATGCAAAACTTGAATTTGAAAATGAGCATCATCATCATACAATTGATTATTTTGCTTCACAAGGGATTAAAATAGACTTAACAAAGGTAACACAAGATAAATTAACGCTTCAAATGAGGCGTTTTACTGATTGGTTGAAGCAAATTAAGAAGCAGGATCCTAATCCTCAGGATTTAGGAACAGACCCTGAATTAGAAAAAGCAATCATGAATATTGCTAAAACATCAATTGAAGCAAGGGAAATTGTAACGGAAACAATGGCTGATGTTTTCATCAAACAAGGCAAGGTAAATAAGGCAATTCAGCTGTATATAAAATTAAGTTTTTTAGATCCTCAAAAATCCACTTATTTTGCAAACAAAATTCAGCAACTCAAAGGAATTTAAAATTACATTATGGTATATTTATTTTTAGTATTAATTGTTTTAGCCTCAGTGGCATTAGGCTTTGTAGTATTAGTTCAGAATCCTAAAGGAGGTGGACTTTCAGGAAATGTTGGCGGATTAAGCAACAATACAATGGGTGTTAAACAAACAACAGATGTTTTAGAAAAAGGAACATGGTTATTTGCAGGCATTATTGCTTTATTAGCATTAACATCAACACTATTTTTAAAAGGTGGCAGCACAACAGTAGATAATTCACTTTTACAAAAAGTAAATACTACAGCACCTGCACATCCAACAAAATAAAATTATTTTTAACTATTCAAATCCCCGTTGAGTGATGAACTTATCGGGGATTTTTGTTTATTTACATTATGAAGCGACTTTCTGTTATCGTAGTTTTATTATTAATAATTCTAATTTCATCCACAACATATTTAGTATTCGCACCTGCAACTGCATTTTCCGAGAAGTCAAAGTCATTTGTAATTCAAGAAGGTGAAAACAACAAGGAGTCACTTGTTAGCTTATTATCAGAGAAAGAAATAGTAAAATATGTATGGGCTTTCGAATTATTAGGCAATCAATTTAATATTTGGAATAAGATCAAGTCGGGAAAATTTGAAGTGAAAAGAAGTGAAAATTTACTGGGGCTTGTTCGAATGATTAGAAATAATAAACAAGTTCAGGTAAAACTCGTTATCAATAAGTTTAGAACAAATGAAGAGTTTGCTAAATTAATTGGAAAAGGTTTCTCCACAGACTCAATTACAGCCTTACGATTCATTTCAAACAATGACTCACTCTCAACTTTCGATGTAGATAGCAATAATTTGGCAAGCATAATTATTCCTAATACTTATTCATTTTATTGGGGAACCTCACTTCATAAAATCATAAGTCGTCTTAAATCTGAGAGTGATGATTTCTGGGAGAAAGAAAAGAGAAAGGAGAAAGCAGCAGCGATGGGTTTTAAGCCACATGAAATAATTACTATTGCTTCAATCGTAGAAGAAGAAACTAACAAGGAGGCGGATAAAGGTAAAATAGCAAGTGTTTATATCAATCGACTACAAAAGGGTATGAATCTAGGTGCTGATCCAACAATTAAATTTGCTTTAAAAAATTTCGCACTTAAAAGAATACTCTTTCAACATTTAGGTGTTGAATCGCCATTTAATACTTACAAAAACAAAGGTTTGCCACCGGGACCAATTTGTACACCTTCAATAAACACAATTGATGCAGTTTTAAATGCACCAACCACTTCATATATTTACTTTGTAGCTAAACCAGATTTTAGCGGCTTCAGCAACTTTAGCAGCAACTTTGCAGAACACAGTCAATATGCAAAACAATATCAGCAAGCCTTGAATATATATCTATCAAAAAAACAAGCAGAACAAAAGTGACAAAATTTGAAAAATTTCTAATAGGTATTCCGCCCATATCAACCATTATAAAAATCTGCAAAAAAACATCATTTCATGGTTATGATGATGTGAACTATTATGATGTAATGATTTCTTTTTTTCGTCAAGTTAAAAGAGTAGGGCTCAATGAAAGAGCTGCGGCTATATCTTTCAATTTAGTAATGGCATTTCCTGCTGCATTATTATTTCTGTTTTCCATCATTCCTTACTTACCTGACTCCGAAAAGTTTGATATACAGATAATGCGCTTATTTAAAGATATATCTCCAAATTCAAATACCTATTTGCTAATTAAAAATATATTAAGAGACTTACTTGTAAAACATGTTGGAGTATTTTCCTTTGGATTCTTATTGTTGATATTTTATTCTTCAAATGCAATGATGGGAATAATTAGAACTTTTGACAAATCGATTTTAGAAAATAAAGTATTTTTTCTGCACAAGCGATGGAGAGCAATTGTTCTTACTTCTATGCTGATTTTATTAGTAATTGCGTCAACAACATTATTAATTGGACAAAATCAATTCGCAACAATTTTAAAAGAAATCTTCCACATGAAAAAGAAAGCTAAACTTGAATGGTGGAATGCTGTAAGATGGATAATTCTAGTCTTTTTTTTGTTTTACGGAATTGGAGTCATTTACAAATTCGGCCCTTCTGTAAAAAAAAGGTGGCCACTAATTACACCTGGTTCAATATTAGCTACCATATTAACTTTAATTACAACTATTCTATTTAGTTATTGGGTAAACCATTTTGCTAGCTATAATCGAGTTTATGGCTCAATTGGAACGGTTTTAATTATTATGTTGTTGATTAATTTAAATTCTCTGATTTTGTTAATTGGGTTTGAACTTAACGTAAGTCTATTTAGTTTGATTAAGCAGAAAAGGGAATAAAAAAAATCAAGTATAAATAATATTCATGAATTAAAATCATTTCTAAAAAAAAATGCAATTACCTATTAGATGGTAATTGCATTTTAGCATTTTTTATCCCTATAAATTAACTTAAAATCATATTTCCATAAACCCTAAAATATTTTTTGCCAATACTTATTAATCTTCAGTTTCAAATATTCTCTTATCACTATATATACAAATATTGAATTAGTACTTAAATAACGAATAAACAACCTTCTTGGTTCTTGCAAAAGCCTGTAAAACCATTCCAAACTCCATCTTTGCATCCAATTAGGTGCCCTCTTGTGCATCCCAACCAATACCGGTAATGCCCCACCTATTCCAATCATACAAGAATTAATTTTACCTTTCATAGAATGCATCCATTTTTCTTGCTTAGGACACCCTAAAACGACAAAAACAATTCCTGAACCAGTACTATTAATCATTTGAATAACGTCATTTTTTTCATCATTACTTAATTCCCTAAATGGAGGAGAATAAAAACCACCAATGTTAAGATTAGGATATTCATCAGATAAATATTGCTTTGTTTTGTTTAACATTAAATCAGTACCCCCATAAAAAAAAACTTTTACGTTCTCCTTCACCGCGATTTTTAAAATGTCAGGTAACAAATCCATTCCAGCAACCCTATCCTGCACAACTCCTTTTAAAAAACGTAAAGCAATAACTAATGGCATACCATCGGGAGTAACTATATCTGCATTTTCAATAACATTTAAAAAAGAGCTGTCTCGATATGCTTCTATAAACATATGAACATTCGCAATACATACGTAACTTGAAATATTCAATTTAGCTCTATTAATAATTTCACTTACATAATTGCTATAATTACCTAGTGAAATATTAAAGTGGATTATTTTTATAAATTTCATTTTTATTATAAATAAATAACAAAATAAGTTAATTTAGACTAAAGAGTTTAATGATACTATCATTAAATATGGTTTCTACATATTCAAGTCTCAATATTATAACTACACATTAGAAATTTGTTGACCCTAAAATCAATGAAAAATTACTTATTAAAATAAGGAATTCTATCTTTTATTCTTTCTAAAACATTAGCTTTTATAAAATCAGGGCTTCTCTTTTCAAAATAATTATCCTTCAAGATTATTGAATTAGAATCAATCGTATTGTATCGCAAAGATTCATTGTAAATGTTAAATACTACATTACTATCAACTCTAAAGTTCTTGGACTTTTGATCAAAGAAAAATCCATTGTTTCTAGAACCAACAGCATCTTTTGACCTATAAATATCATGAATATAGTTTCCCTTGTATAATGTTCCTTGCTGAATGCCAATTGTATAAATGCCACCACCATCAGCTAAAGTCTTTGTAACATTAGAGATATGATTAAATGAAATGACATTATTCTGTTCACAATTTATATTTTCATTATTCCACCATCCTGAAGAAATTCCAGAATAAGGCAAATCCGAAATAAAGTTCTTAGAAATATTTGTTGAAGAGGCATGCATTATTGATATTCCAACTGTTCCAGGATGCAATTTTCCACAACTTGTTATTTTGTTTTTCTCAATTATAATATTATTTGGACAATCAATTGAACGATACGATAAGACATTATTTTTACTTAATATATTATTTGTGATATTAGTAGAAAAATTATCAAACCCAACAATAATTCCTCCACCTCCTAATTTATAGAAATTGCAATTTAAAATTGAAGAATTAGAAACATTCTCACCTAATCTAATTCCGTAATTATCTGACAAGGTAAATGTACAGGTTTCAAAACCGCAATTACTTGCATTTTTAACTAATATACTTTCACCACAAGCAATTGAAGTTTGAACAGTTGAAAATCCTTGATTTAACTTTAGATTTGTCATTTTATCAAAATGTACTTCTCTTGCTTCAGGAACAGTCTGATGAACACCCCAAATTGAAGAGGTGTAGGAAAATACAATATTTTTGAAATAAATATTTGAAATTGCCTTATTGATTCCTCCGTCTATATAGATAATATTATTTAAATTAGGAACTACGAAATTCATTTTATTAGGATTGCTGAATTTGGAACATCTCAAAAAGATCTTTTTTTCGTTTAAATTCCAATACCATTGCATTGGCTTTACAAAATATTTTTGAGAGTTAAATATTTGGAATCTGCAACGATTGTTAAAAAACCCTACAGGATAATAAGTTGGATTTTGCAAAAGAATAATATTTTCATCGCTATTAATAGATTCAATATCATGCCAACTTGCTTCCCAACTATTGTATAGTAGTAATTTTGCATTTTTTAAATCAAAATGAGATGAAATACTTTTATTTGAATCATCATATCCAAATCCACAAAAAGCTTCTATGGAATCTTTAAGTAAACGCTTTAAAGAATTGAATTCATAAATACCATAACTCTTTTTGAATTTAGGAAGTGCTGAACTTGTAAAAAGAGTATCAGAAGAAGAATTATCTAATCTGTTTCCGTTACAAAAAAGAGAACTCAATTTCCATTTATCATTAAAAAGGTTGGTAGTTGAAATTGACCAAATAACATTGTTCCTTTCCCCCCCACACTTTTTCCAATTAGGTTTAAGCTGTTTTCCCCCTGATAAAACTACATATTCATTATTTAGGCCACTAAAAGAAATATAAATATTCTTCTCACTCCTTAAATCAGGAGGCTGTTTAATAATTAATGGTTTTGAGAACTCATAATAACCTTTCCTAAAATATATAAAAATACTATCTGGTTCTAGTTTTTGAGCATTATTTAAAACTCTTTCTAGACATTCGATAGTTTTAATTGGGTGTAAAAATGAAGCATCCCCATTATCTGTACCCTTAGTTGAAACATAGATATTTACAGATTGACTATATGAATATGTAAAAAAATGAATACCAATAAAGGCAAGTATTAAAGATAAAATTTTCAATGATTGATTATTTATTTTTCCAATAATCAAAAAAATCCTTGCCTTCTCCTTTAATCCAACTAATTGTTTCCGCAACATTTTGATCTAGATTAGAATTATTTACACCAAATTTATTAACGGTAATATTTGTTGGAGCATAATAATCTTCCACCATATTGTGAAACCGTTCGGAATATAGCGGAAATGGAATGCTGACTTTTCTTAAAATATCTCCAACTAATGAAGCTGTTTTAAAAATACTAATTGGTAAATGATTTACGGTCTTCCCATTTAGTTGTTTGGAAATTGTATTTAGCCACAAATAAGAATCAATAGGGTTGTCGCCAACACAAAAAGTTTTCTTATGAACATCTACTTCAGCAGCCTCCATCATAGCAATAATTTGATGGACAATATTTTTTACATACCCATAAGTTCTAATGACTGGCTTTTTGCCGGGGTGCATATACAGTCCTTTATCAATCATTTTCCAAAGTTCCTTTGGATAACGCATATGCCATGGTCCCCAAATATTTGCAGGTCTAATAATAGTCCAAACGCATTCCATTTCACTATCTCGAGTAAATTTTTCAGTTAGCACTTTGCTTTGACCATAAACAGTATGTGGTATATATTCATCATCAAAATCAGGAAATGGTTTAGTTAAAGATTTGTAGACATACTGTGTAGATGTTATAATTGCTCTTTTAATAGATTTTGTTTGTTTAATTGCATCTAATACATTTTGGGTACCTATGGTATTTTCATCATAATCAGAAAGCAAATCACTTAAAGTATCCGTTCTTGCAGCCAAGTGAATTACAATACTGGGTTGATACTTATTAAACACCTGCTCCATACCAGCAAGATCCATGATATCCCCTTTTATCCAAAAATCGGTATGAGACTTCTTTAATGGTACTGCTTTATCAAAATTAACAATTGTATAATTTTTTAAAAGAAGTGCATCAATAAGATTGGTTCCTATGAAACCAGATCCTCCAGTAATTAAAATTGACATAATTATATATTTATAAAAGCTTGTTCTAAATTATTAATGTATGAGTCTAAATTATATTTTTTTGAATATAACTCCCTAGAGTACTCCCCCATTATTTCTAATTGTTCAGGATTGTTTAAAAAGAATTCAATTTTATCAGCAATTTGGTTGGCCTCTTTAATATCTACAAGAAATCCATTTTTCCCATCCTCAACTACACTTTGAATTCCTCTCCATCGAGTTGCGATAATCGGCAACTTAAATATCATTGCTTCTAATAGTACAACTCCAAAAGACTCTGACACAAAAAAACTAGGGAAACAAAATAGATCTGCATTAAAGAAAGCATCTTGCTTTGCCTTTCCAGTTATTACTCCTAGGTATTGTACATTTTTTACTAAATCAAGGCTTTTCAATTTACTATAAAATGCTTCCTCATACTCTAGCGTTTCAAACTTTCCTGCAAGTTTTAGATGAATATTATATCCTTTCTTTTCTAAAATTGAAATCGCATCCACTATATAGCCTTCTCCTTTAGTTGAATTCAATAATCCAACAAACAGAATTTCGAATGGATCACCTAACTGCTTCATTCCTTTAGTTAGATCTGATGGATAAATATCAGGAATGCCATATGGGATAGAAATATCTTTTTTACTTTTTAAAAATTTACCGTCAGCTGGGTTCAATGAGGAAGTTGCTATCGATAAATCGGGACTATTCAAAATAATTTTACCCGCTTTTTGGATTAAGAAATTTAATTTAGGTAGTTCCTCACTTATACCCGCCGCATGGAAATGAAAAATTGTTTTCTTAAAAAACAATCTAGTAATACCTAATATAATCATATCTCTTAATACACTAACCTTTGGCGAATTACTCAATGGATAATATAAAATTTCAATATTATGCTTAAACTTTAGTAGAAGGGCACGAACTATTATATCAATTAAATGAGAAATCTTATAGAAGGATAGTTTTCCGCGTTCATTCATCTCCTTAGAAAAGTTCATTCTCACATGAAATAGTTCCACAGCATTATACTTATGGTTTAGCATATATTCAATCATCAAGGCTTGCCCTCCATAAGGTGGGGGAGTCTGACCTATAATTAAAATCTTTGTTTTCACTTTTTTCAAATTACTATATTATTACGGGTTTATATTAATTATTTTAGCAGGATTACCAACTGCGATACAATTAGATGGTACACTTTTTACAACTACAGATCCTGCACCTATTTTTACATCATCCCCAATCACAATTGCACCAATAATACAAACATTAGCACCTATATCTACATTATTACCTATTTGAGGACAAGAAGAGTATCCCCCCTCTTTTAATTGTTTTACTCCAATTGTAGTTGAATGTCTAATAATACAATTCTCCCCAATTCTCACTCCTCTGTTTATTACTAATGCATGACCATGTAGCAAACTTAGATTCTTTCCAATTTTAACCTTATAAGGAAGTTCTATGCCTAAAAACCACTCAACAAGAATCCTATAAAATATTAAATATGGTATAAATAAAAGAAAGATAAATTTATTATAAGTTGCTAATGAAGCTATCCTATATAAAATCATAACCAATTGCCCTTTAGTGTTTCTACTATTTGCAGTAAAGTCTTGAAAAATATTTAATTCACTCATGAGTTAAGATCATTTATAATTATTTTATTATATTTATATTTTCGAACAAAATACATAGATTGATAAAAAGGGCTGAAGCAAACTGATAGAAATAGATAAAAAATAGCAAACAACTTATTATTATCTTTATTCATTGCACACTTAAACAAGAAATAATTTGAAATAGAAAATATAAACTCTTCTAACTTAGAAGAGTTCCTAATTCGTTCAAATTCAGAATCAGAGTATGAATCTTTTAAAGAATTACTTTTTACACGCTCTTTATAAAGGTTTAAGCCATATTGTAATAACTTTCTTTGTTCAAGACCACTATGTGTTGCAGTGTTTCCATCACGAATTCTATATTTAATCAGGTAGTCCTGAACATTACAGAAATTCAATTTCATGGTTGTCATTCTTAGCAAAAAATCATAATCTTCTGCTTTTGGTATACGATACTCACCTACTTGGTCATAAACCCACTTATAGGTAAGCCAAAAATGAGGAACCGGTGAAAAAAGTGTAATTAATTTATAAGAATTTTGAGGCTTAGAAAAATATTCAACCCGCTTAATTTCTTCACCGCTTTCATTAATTAAAATCATATTAATACCTGCTAAATGTATTTCAGGATTCGCTATCAAATAAGCTACTTGCTTTTCAATTCTATCTAGTACACTAATATCATCCCCATCCATTCTAGCTATATAATGTCCGGTTGCAACCTTTAGCCCATAGTTTAATGATTTAGCAATTTTGGAATTAACTGGATTTCTAAATAGTTTTATTCTATTATCTAGAGAAGCAAGTTCCAATAAAATTTCATAAGTACCATCCGTTGAAAAATCATCTACTATAACAAATTCAATATTTTTATAGGTCTGATTAAGAATACTATAAACTGACTCTTTTATAAATTTAGCAACATTATAAGTCGGCATAACTACCGAAACAAGCTTATTTTCAATACTCATATTAATTCTTATTAAAACTATTTTGATACTCCACGCCTAGCAAAAAGTGTATTTAGAATAAGTATAAACAAAGGATCATATAAAAAAAATCCATTAAACAGTGCACTAGCAATAAAAACAAAGAATAAAAGCACTGAATTTACTTGACTGATATAATAAAAAATTGAGAATAAATAGAAAACTAGCCCTGATAATCCCAAATTGAATAATAAGTCAATAAAATCATTGTGCATCCAAATCTTCAAGCCGAAAGTAATCTCATTAAAAGTAATTGAACTTTTTGGTCCCCTTCCGAAAATATTTATAAAACTTAACCCATCTTCATAAATAATTCTCAATCCATTCATCCAGAAAATACTTCTACCAGAAGTAAATGTCATAAGACCTTCAATACCCAGTTTCTGAATAGCAAGGTTTATTCCCACTGTCAATCCTAGAATAATTATAACAAGAATAAAATACCTTGATTTGTAAATTTTCCTTAAAACATTAGAATATGAATTTAACAAGGCAATAAAAATAGAAATACATACGTAAATCATACCAATGCGTGGACCAAGAGTTAATGCATATCCCCAAACCACAAAAGCCCAAAAACGCTTTTTTAATAAAAACAAAAAATAAGATGAAATGGCAAAATAATAAGCTCCCATGTGGGATATTACAAAACTTTCTTTATATACCCTCTCTATTCCATAATAATCATTAATATTACTTCTATCAATTGCAAATGGACTAGATAACTCATATGCAAACATGAAAATAAGAATGAATTTAAAAAGAGCTTCTCCGAATTTTTTTAAGTCAACTTCACTATAATCAACAAAAGGAAATACATATAAGCAGAAAAATAAATTCCCAAGTGCTACTAAATATGAAAAACAAACGTTGATTTTAATATTATTAATTAAACTATGTCCTATAGATAATAATATAATAGTAGAAATACATATAATTACAGCATTTGCAAAAGCTTTATAACAAAGTTTATATAAGTAAATTGCTAAAATCAAATGAAAATAAGAACCAATTTCAAGTTTAGTTTTAGTAATTGTATTAATCCAAAAAAGGAAAAACTGAGCGATAGGTAAAAAGAAATGGCAAAAATATAAATTTTTATTTTTTAC
>CANCPA010000143.1 GCA_947379895.1 Chitinophagaceae bacterium
TATTAATTCAAAAACAATAAGTTTGCACCAAAATATTTACTTGCTTGATTATGAAACAACTTCTTGTCATTACAATTGCATTTTTCATCACTAATAAAGTAATGTGTCAAATGAATCGTCTTAGCGAACAAGCTGGAAATGTAACCAAAGAAACAGCTATTCAAGGAGGTGTGGAACTGAATCTTACGAATTGTTTCGCCCGCATCACAGCTTATAATGCTACCACTCTTCGAGTGCGTGTTAGTAAAACAGCATTTAGTTCCGATCATTCTTTTGCTATAGACAATTTGAATGCAAGTGGTAAACTACAAGTTGCAAAACAAGAAGGAACAGATAAAATTTATCAAACAGATTCTTTGATTGTAAAAGTGAAGACACATCCTTTTAGGGTCAGTGTTTATAATAGGAATAATGAATTGTTATGTGCCGATGAGTCCGATTTGGGCGTTAGTTGGTTTGGCAATCAGGTGAGTTGTTACAAACAATTACATGCAGATGAAAAGTTTCTTGGATTGGGCGAAAAGACGGGTAACATAAATCGCAGAGGTAGTTTTTACCAAAACTGGAATAGCGATGTACCTGCTTATGCTAGTAATGCCGACCCTCTTTATGCGACTATCCCTTTTTTTATAGGCATACATGATAGCGTTACTTATGGTATCTTCTTTGACAATACACATAAATCCTATTTCAATTTTGGGGGTGGTGCTGATGAGGAACTCTTTCATTTTGGTGCAGACGATGGAGAAATGAACTACTATGTTTTTGGTGGGAGTACTGTTGCCAAAATCATTAAAGATTATACCAATCTAACAGGCCGAACGCCAATGCCTCCTCTTTGGAGTTTAGGTTTTCAACAATCTCGATGGGGCTATGATAATCAGGAACAACTGTTGTCTATTGCTAAAACATTTCGTGAAAAGAAACTTCCTGCCGATGTCATTGTGAGTGACATCAATTATATGGATAATTATAAGGTATTCACTTGGAGCAATAAATATCCTGATGTAAAAGGAATGCTAGTGCAAATGAAACAGCTGGGTTTCGATATAGTCACAATCATCGATCCCGGAATAAAAGTTGAAAAGGGTTATAAGGCTTATGAGGATGGATTGATAGGCAATCATTTTGCAAAGTATCCGAGCGGTAAGCCCTATATAGGACATGTTTGGCCTGGCAGATGTCACTTTCCTGATTTTACTAAGGAGAGTACTCGTTTGTGGTGGGGGGCTAATTTTAAACAGCCCTACATTGACAATGGTGTCAAGGGTTTTTGGAATGATATGAATGAACCTGCTGCATGGGGAAGAGAGTTTCCGAATTTGATAGAGTTTGGAGAAGGGAAAGAAAGACAAACACTTTTTTCTGTAAAGAATGCCTATGGTTTGTTGATGGCAAAAGCCACTTACGAAGGAACAAAGTTGGGCATGAATGGACATCGCCCTTTTGTGTTGACAAGGGCTTCATATTCCGGTATTCAGAAATATTCAGCACAATGGACTGGGGATAATGCAAGTACTGACGACCACATGTTGCTTGGATTCCGATTATTGAATAGTATGGGATTAAGTGGCATACCCTATATAGGTATGGATATTGGTGGTTTTATAGGGAATCCTTCACCCGAATTGTTTGTTCGTTGGTTAAGTTTGGGGGTATATACGCCGCTATTCCGCAATCATACATGTATTAATTATAATTATCGTGAACCTTGGTTATTTGGCGAATCGAATACCATAAAGATTAAGGCAATCTTGGAACATCGTTATCAACTATTACCACATTTGTACAGTGCATTTTATCAAGCGCATAAAACAGGTTTGCCAATCAATAGGATGTTACCGATTGATTATACTTTTGATGATAATGCCTACGACCCAAAATACCAACATCAGTTTCTTTTTGGTGATGGTATGATGGTTTGCCCTGTTGCATCTTCTCAATCAATTACCGAAGTTTATTTGCCGGGAACTACAGATTGGTATCGTTTGAGTAACGATAAAGTATATGCAGGGGGTAGCAACTATTTTGTGGAGAGTCCTTTGGAGGATGTGCCTGTATTTGTGAAGAGTGGTGCTATCGTTCCGATGCAATCAATTGTTCAGAATACAAAGGAGACAGGTGATGGAATTTTATATTTACATGTTTATAAAGGAAGTCTTCAAAATTCCTATACCTATTATGAAGATGATGGAGAGACCTATAACTATGAAAAAGCTGTTTTTTATAAGCGACTAATAGTTTACAATCCTTTAAAAGGAATAGTTACTTTGAAGGCTAAAGAAGGAAGTTATTCTAGTAAATTCCAAAAGATTAAGCTTGTTCTTCATGGCTTTGACAAGAAGGAAATTGTATCGCAAGATTTGTTTGACTCGGAGATGAATATAAAATTGTAATTCAATGAAGTTTTTTTAAGCTGATTCTGAATTATATACTAATGTTATATACAGGAATAGTAGGCACAAAGAAAATAATTACTAAGGTAAAAAGCGTTTCACTTGAAGTTCAGGTAGAATGGAGTGTAAAAAAGTGAAACATTTTTTCTATGGTTTTTATCAAAACTAGAATTAAGTACAATGTGCCTAGAGTTCCTATTTGGTTAAACTTTATTTATTGTAAAATAAAAATAGATACCCTGCAGAATTACATAATTCTGCAGGGCATCTATTTTCTAATTGAAATATTTATTTTAAGATGGCTTGAGCTCTAATTTCCTTCGCCACCTCCTTGTGGTGGCATTGCATTGCCAAAATGTTGGGCTAAATCGGCCATTAACTTTAAATATTCCTCACGAGTAACTTTTTTACCTTTCTTCGGTTCTTTAATGTCTTTGTCTGAAACTGTTTTCTTTATTTCTGTAGCGGTATAAACCATCGAACTATTATCTACATCTAGTTCAAGTATTGCACCTGGAAGCTGACCAAACCTATCTGGTCCCACAGTAGCAGTGATGCCCTCTGCAAACCATGCTACCACTTGAATGTCGCGAGGAACACGAGGAGCCCTTTTAGTAGTATCAGGAATATTTTCTTCACGAGTTCTTTCGCCACGACCGCCGCCAAATCTCTCACTGAATACACCGCCGAAGCTTTTTTGAATCATCGTAGCTTTATGACAAACATAACCTAGAATAATTTTTGTTTCTTCGGTAAGTTTCCAAGGTTGTTTTTTTAGTGTATCTACAATCAGGAAATTTTTTCCACTTTGTTCTGTCGCTTGAATAGAAATTCCCGAGGAGAAGTTTTTAAAGAAATCGCCATCATTACTACCTAGCATACGAGACATTCTTCCCATGCCTCTACCGCCACCGTCACCCCCACCAAAACCGCCACCACCAAAACCTCTTCCTCCTCCTCGACCTTCACCCCCCCCTTCACCAAAAGGATTTACCTCTTCTGTTTCTTGAATAGTCTTATAAACGGATACTGTATCCTTAAATAATAAAGTATGGTGAGTGATTCGAAATTCGGGGATTCGCGATTTCATCTCTTCGTTTCTGATACGTTTCCAAAGATTAATTTTTCTTTCATAACTAATCGTTCCTTGATTAGTTTGTGCATTCAATTGTAAAATACTAATACTTGCAATCAGGACTATGAGTAATTTTTTCATCATATTTTGTTTTAATAAGTTTCAAAAATAACTAACAGGATTTAATATAAAATATTTGTGAAAGGTTAATGGGGAATAAAATCGGTAAGAAAGTGAATTATAACAAGGGAAACAAAGAATATTTTTCCAACACGAAGACACGAAGACACGAAGACTCGAAGAAGCGCAAAGAAGAAAGAGTTTTACCACAAGGAGAACAAGGTAAACAAAGAACAAAAGGGGAATTTTTTTCAACACGAAGACTCTAAGAAGCGCAAAGAAGAAAAAGTTTTACCACAAGGAGAACAAGGTAAAAAAAAGGAACACAAGGGATATTTTTTTCAACACGAAGACTCAAAGAAGCGCAAAGAAGAAAGAGTTTTACCACAAGGAAAACAAGGAAAAAAAAAGGAACACAAGGGATATTTTTTTCAACACGAAGACTCTAAGACTCGAATAAGCGCAAAGAAAAAAGAGTTTTACCACTAGGAGAACTAAGTTAAACAAGGAACACAAGGGATATTTTTTCAACACGAAGACTCTAAGACTCGAAGAAGCGCAAAGAAGAAAGAGTTTTACCACAAGGAGAACAAGGTAAAAAAAAGGAACACAAGGGATATTTTTTTCAACACGAAGACTCTAAGACTCGAAGAAGCACAAAGAAGAAAGAGTTTTACCACAAGGAAAACAAGGTAAAAAAAAGGAACACAAGGAGTGTTTTTTTCAACACGAAGGCACGAAGACTCGAAGAAGCGCAAAGAAGAGAAAAGTAAAAAAGAAAAGTAATAATTTTTCATAAACTGTTGTGTTTTTTGTGAAAGACCTTTTTTCTTTGTGTTAAGACTTTAAGAGAACACTTTCAATGACTTCGGGAAAATGTTTGTGTTCTAGTTGATGAATCCTCGCTGCCAAAGAATCGGCTGTATCATCTGGCAAAACAGGGCACGTAGCTTGAAAGATATGATTTCCTTCATCAAAATTTTCATTCACGTAATGAATGGTAATCCCACTTTCTGTTTCTTTATTAGCTATGACGGATTCATGTACAAAATGACCATACATTCCTTTGCCTCCATATTTTGGTAATAGGGCAGGATGGATATTGACCATCTTATTGGGAAATGCTTTAACTAATAATTCAGGTATTTTCCATAGAAAGCCTGCTAATACAATAAAGTTGATATGATGACTCATTAATTCCTCTAAATAGGCATTGCCTCGAAAGAACACCTCTTTTTCAATCATTAATAGAGAAATATTTTCATTAGAAGCAATATTTATAACGCCTGCATTTGGTTTATTGCAAACTATTAGGGAAACTTTTATATCGTTTCTTCCCTTGAAATAATTAATTATTTGTTGTGCATTACTTCCTGCACCCGATGCAAAAATGGCTAGCTTATATACATTAGAATTTGTTGATGACATTAACTTCTTGAATTATAATTAATAAAAATATTGTAATGAAAGAAGGCAAAAATGCAGGATAAATAGAAAGATTAAGCTTTTAACCACAATTTTTTAGGAAAAATTGTTTCTACAAGTGAAATCTTACCTGTGTACTAATAATTTGTGGTATTTAACACATTTTTAAAATTGATCTATTCAAATTGCGAATCAATTTTTTAAAACGTTTGGAGAATTTGTATAATAAAGTATGATTTTTAATAAAAATGATATTAATAAATTAGCCAAACTGAATAAAATCATCGTTAAAGCAAACAATCATCAACTTTTTTTAAAAAAATTTGACAAGTTTGATTATTTGTCACCTCTGAGTCATATTTTTGCGACCCGAAAGGGTATTTTTCCACATTTGAAACAACTAACTGTGAATATGGCATTTGTTAAAAATTTCGCTAGGCTAATACAGATTCTCTCAATAGCAATGTTGGTTAATCTATTTTCTAATCAATTATTAGCTCAGGATGGTAAGGCTTTATTTTCTCAAAATTGTGCTGCATGTCATGCCGTTAATAAAAAATTAACAGGTCCTGCATTAGCAGGTGTTGAAGAGCGTTGGCCTGATAAAGCAAAGTTGCATGCTTGGATTCATAATAGTGCAGCATTTCTAAAAACAGGAGACGCTTATGCTAATAAATTGTACAACGAGTACAATAAAACAGCAATGAACCTGTTTCCTCAATTGACAGATAAAGAAATTGATGCAATTGTTGGATATGTAAATACTGCTGCAAAGGCTGCATCTGCTGCTCCTGCCGCAGGTGCATCTGAGGCAAAAGTTCAGGAAGCTGACAATTCTTTATTGTTTGGTTTATTGACATTGGTATTGGCAGTTATAGCACTTGTTTTGTTACAAGTAAATAGCAACTTGAAGAAATTGGCCGATGAAAAAGAAGGAATCAAGTCGCCTGAAGCATTTCCATTTTGGAGAAACAAATCTTACTTGGCTTTTGCTGCAGTTATATTATTCCTAGCAGGTGGTTATATGACAACAAGAGGAGCGATAGGATTGGGACGTAGTAAGGATTATCAACCAGTTCAGCCAATATTCTATTCTCACAAAGTACATGCTGGTGTAAACCAAATCAACTGTCAATATTGTCATATTGGAGTTTATCAAGGAAAACAAGCAACAATACCTTCTGTCAATATTTGTATGAACTGTCATTTGGCAATCAATGAATATAAAGGCGAAAAGATATATAACGAAGAGGGAACTGAAGTAAATGGTACTGCCGAAATTAAGAAACTGTATAAGTATGCAGGTTTTGAAGAAGGCAAACCTTGGGATGCTAGTAAAGCAACTCCAATTGAATGGGTTCGTATCCATAACCTTCCTGACCACGTATATTTCAATCACTCACAACACGTAAAAGTAGGACAAGTAGCATGTCAGACTTGTCATGGAGAAATCCAAAAGATGGGTGAAGTAAAACAATTTACTGATTTAAGTATGGGATGGTGTATTAACTGTCACAGAGAAACAAAAGTTCAGTTTAAGGATAATGGTTTCTATAGTATTTACGAAAAATACCATGCAGACCTGAAGAATGGAAAATTAGATAGTACCAAGGGTGTTACAGTAGAAATGATTGGTGGTACTGAGTGTCAAAAATGTCATTATTAAAATTAGTTAATCAGCAACATGCTGATGTGTTGAAAGAGATACATAATAAAGTATAGCAAATCCTCACATCATCGAATTATCATACTTATGAGTAAACAGCATTGGCAAAGTTTTGGAGAATTGAATAATTCTGATGCTTACAAGCAATCGGTTAATGATGAGTTTCAAGAGCAACTTCCGATGGAAGCTGCAGATAATGGCTTTCTTCAAACGAAAACTCCCCGTAGGGATTTCTTGAAATATCTTGGATTTAGTACAGCTGCTGCGACTATTGCCGCAAGTTGTGAAATTCCTGTAAGAAAGGCAATTCCTTTTGCAAACAAGCCTGAGGATATCGTTCCTGGAACAGCAAATTACTATGCAACAACATACATTCAGGATGGAGATGCTGTTAGTATATTGGCTAAGGTAAGAGACGGTCGTCCTATCAAGATTGAAGGAAACGATTTAAGTCCAATTACAAAGGGTGGTACCTCTGCAAGAGTTCAGGCTTCTGTTCTTGATTTGTATGATACGGCTCGATTGCGTTTTCCTACTATTGAAAATAAGGAAGTAACATTTGAAGAAGTTGATAAGGCTATTGCTGCTGAAATCACTAGTTTAGGTGCTGCACCAATTGTTATTTTAACAAGTACAATTGTTTCTCCATCTACTAAAGAAGTGATTGCTCAATTTTTGGCAAAGCATCCGGGAAGCAAGCATGTTGAATATGATGCTGTATCTTATAGCGGTATTTTACTTGCTAATCAAGCTAGTTACGGCAAGAAAGCAATTCCATCTTATCGATTTGATAATGCTAAAGTTATTGTAAGCCTTGCTGCCGATTTCTTAGGAACTTGGTTGAGTCCAATAGAGTTCTCTAAGCAATATGCAACAGGTAAAAAAATAGATGAAAAGAATCCTGAGATGAGCAAGCACATTCAATTTGAAAGTGTAGCGAGTTTAACAGGAAGTAATGCGGATGAGCGTTTCTTACATCGTCCTTCTGAGACAGGTGCAATTGCAGTAGCTTTATTAGCAGCTGTCAATGGTCAATCTGTAAGTGGAGTTAACGAAGAACTTAAAAAGGCAATTACAAAGACTGCTAAAGAACTAGTTGAAAATAAAGGAAAGTCTTTAGTTGTTTCTGGAAGCAATGATGTAAATGTTCAAATTGTTGTTAATGCAATTAATGAAACATTACAATCAGGAGGAAAGACAATAGATTGGAGCGCTATTTATAATACTAAGCAAGGTGTTGACGCTGAGTTTGCTACCTTAGTTGATGAACTTAATGCAGGGAAAGTAGGTGGCTTATTTGTTTTTGGAGCGAATCCTGCTTACAACTGGAATCAAAGCAAGAAATTTGTTGAGGGAATCAAGAAAGCTAAATTGACTGTTTCTTTCAATGGTAAGGCGGATGAAACAACTCAACTATGTAAATATGTAGTTCCTACTCATCATTTCTTAGAAAGTTGGGGTGATGCGGAAATAAAGACAGGACATTATTCTTTTCAACAACCTACTATTAATCCTTTATTCAAGACACGTCAATGGCAAGATAGTCTATTGAAGTGGAACGGCGCTGATAGTGATTATCAAAAGATAGTTAAGCAATATTGGTCAACTAAATTAGGTGGCGAAACTGCTTATGAAAAAGCATTACAAGAAGGTCTTTCTACTACAGGTACAGCTTCGTTAGTAGGTGCTTCTTTCAATGTTTCATCTGTTGCGGCTGCAACTTCTGCAATAGGTGCTTATCCAAAAGTTACAACTACTGAATTATATTTATATCAAAAGGTGGCAATCGGTGCTGGAGAAGGTGCTTCTAACCCATGGTTACAAGAAATGCCTGACCCTGTTACAAAAGCTACATGGGATAACTACTTGGTTGTTTCTCCTGCTTTGGCAAAGACATTACTTAAGATTGATTTGACTAATAATGGTCAAGCGGATGCTTATGAAGTAAAACCACCTAAGCATGTAGTGAAAATTACTGCAAATGGAATTACTGTACAACTTCCTGCTTTGATTATTCCTGGTACACATCCTGATACTGTAGGTATTGCCTTAGGTTATGGTCGTGTGAAAGAATTAGGAAAGTCTGCAACTGCTGATGATGGTAATCCACTTGGTGCAAATGCATTCCCTTTTGCTAGTATATTAAATGGAACAGTAAGTTATTCAATTAATAAAGTTGATTTGAGTGATACAGGAGACAAATATCCTGTTGCTTTGACTCAAACTCACAATATATATAATACAGCGCAAGGTAATCGTACTGAAGTAATGAAAGAACTTACTTTGGCTGAATACAAAGCGAAACCAACTGAGATTTTAGAAGAACGCGAAGAAGAAGTAAAGCCTTACGGTGGTTTGAAGAACTTCCAAGCACAGGGTACTATTTATCCAAACTCCATGAATGACCGTCCGGGTATCAAGTGGGGAATGAGTATCGACTTAAATAGTTGTACTGGTTGTGGTGCCTGCGTAGTAGCTTGTACTGCTGAAAACAATGTATCTGTAGTTGGTAAACCTGAAGTATTACGTGGTCATGAAATGCATTGGTTGCGTATTGACCGTTACTATAGTGGAGAAGATTTAGATAATCCTAAAGTTGTATTTCAACCTTTGATGTGTCAACATTGTGATAATGCTCCTTGTGAGAATGTTTGTCCTGTTGCTGCAACGAATCATAGTAGTGAAGGTTTAAATCAAATGACTTATAACCGTTGTATCGGTACAAGATATTGTGCTAACAACTGTCCTTATAAAGTAAGACGTTTCAATTGGGCTGATTATTCTGGTGCTGATAGCTTCCCTGATAATCAAAAAGAAGTATTGAATGACGTTGTTTTGGATATGAATGATGACTTGACTAGGATGGTATTAAATCCTGATGTTACCGTTCGTTCGAGAGGTGTTATTGAAAAATGTTCATTCTGTGTACAAAGATTACAAGCGTCTAAGTTGAGCGCTAAGAAAGAAAGCAGGCCATTAGCAGACTCTGACCTTAAGGTAGCTTGTCAACAATCTTGCCCTACAAATGCCATTGTTTTTGGTAATGCTAATGATAAACATAGTGCAATCACCGCTCATAGAATGGATAATCCAAACAGATTATTCCTTTCATTGGAACAATTACATGTTCTTCCGAATGTTACATACTTAGCTAAGGTTAGAAACATCGAAGAAGAAAAGGCATAACATTTAGTCAAACGGGTTGAATTAATTATTACTAAGGAGTAATCCTAACTGAAAAATAATAACATACAAATGCATCTAAAGTACGAATCACAGCTTAGAGAGCCTCTTGTTAAGGGAAATAAGAATTATCATCAGGTAACTGAGGATATTATTAGCCCAATTGAAGCTAAGCCCACAACATTATGGTATGTCGGTTTTTATATTGCCGTAGCTTTATTAATGTTTGGCGTTTACAGCGTTTATAGAGAGGTTACTTATGGTATTGGTCAGTGGAATTTGAATAAGACTATTGGTTGGGGTTGGGATATTACCAACTTCGTTTGGTGGGTAGGTATTGGTCATGCGGGTACTTTGATTTCTGCTATCTTATTATTGTTCAGACAAGGATGGAGAACAGGTGTTAACCGTGCTGCTGAGGCGATGACAATCTTTGCGGTAATGTGTGCCGGTCAGTTTCCAATCTTCCACATGGGACGTGTTTGGATGGCGTTTTTCTGTCTTCCTTATGCAAATAGCCGTGGACCATTGTGGGTAAACTTCAATTCTCCTTTATTGTGGGACGTATTTGCTATCTCAACTTACTTTACTGTTTCCTTATTATTCTGGTATAGTGGTTTATTGCCTGACTTTGCAACTGTAAGAGACAGGGCTAAGACTAAATTACGTAAGAATTTATATGGAACTGCAGCATTTGGTTGGACAGGTAGTACAAAACACTGGCAACGTCATGAAAGCCTTTCCTTAGTATTGGCAGGTTTATCTACTCCGTTGGTATTGTCTGTACACACAATTGTATCCTTTGACTTTGCTACTTCAGTTATTCCTGGTTGGCACACTACAATCTTCCCTCCTTACTTTGTTGCGGGTGCGATTTTCTCTGGATTTGCAATGGTGCAATCTCTAATGTTGATCGTAAGAAAAGTTTTCGCTTTAGAAGATTATATCACGCTTGGTCACATTGAGGCAATGAATAAAGTAATTGTTCTTACGGGTTCGATAGTTGGTATCGCTTATTTGACTGAGTTATTCATGGGTTGGTATAGTCAAAACAAATTTGAAGGATACACATTCTGGTATAGTCGTGCGTATTTATTTAGTCCTTATGGATGGAGTTATTGGGGTATGATGGCATGTAATGTATTGAGTCCTCAGATATTCTGGTTCAGAAAAATGAGAAGAAATGTTTTTGTTACCTTCTTCATGAGTGTAATTGTAAACATTGGTATGTGGTTTGAGCGTTTTGTAATCATTGTTACTTCTTTGTACCGTGATTATCTACCTTCTTCTTGGAGTGTATATTATAGTCCAAGTAAATATGAGATAGGTTTTTATTTAGGAACCTTTGGTTTGTTCTTTACTTGTTTCTTCCTATTTGCTAAATATTTCCCTGTTATTGCTGTAGCTGAAATTAAGTATGTATTGAAAACTACAGGTGATAATTACAAAGAAAAGATGGGTCACTTGGAACATGCTTCTGCTGAGGTGTTTGCACATAGCGGACATGGTCATACAACAGTTGATAATCACAGTTCTAACTAAGTGTTTCACTAAAAGAAGAAGAATAGATTTATTAATTCGAATTAATTAACTTATATGGCAATAAAGAAATTTGTAGTAGGTTGCTTTGATAACGAGGATACTTTGTTTCCCGCTGTTAAAAAAGTACGTACTGCTGGGTTTAAAATACATGATATTTACACACCCTTTGCAGTTCACGGTTTGGATCATGCGATGGGTTTGAGAGAAACAAGTTTACACACAGCAGGTTTTATTTATGGTATTACTGGTACTACCACTGCTTTAAGTTGTATTAGTTGGATTTTTACTAAGGATTGGCCATTGAATATTGGAGGTAAACCTCATTTTGCATTGCCTGCCTGGATTCCAATTACATTTGAGTTAACTGTATTGTTTGCAGCAGTAGGTATGGTTTTGACATTTTGTTATTTATGTCAATTAGCACCTTTTGTGAAAAAACATCATTTTCATGCCCGTGCTACTGACGATTTATTTGTCATGGTTATCGAATGTACTGATAAGACTAATACTGATGATTTGCAAGCTTTTCTTACTAATTCAGGAGCTGTAGAAACTGATTTACAAATTGCTGAAGCAGATTGGTGGATAGGTAGTTATGATGAAGATGAATTACCATTAGAAAACAAAAAAGTATTGGCTGCTTAATTTTATAAACAATGAAGAAATACATATATTTAATTGGCTTTATCAGTGTATCATTATATATGATAAGCTGTAGTGATGAAGTGAAGCGTAAGCCTGGTTCTATTTATATGCCTGATATGGCCTACAGCAGAGCTTATGAATCTTATGCTGACCACAGTAATTTAGATGAAAAGGGAATTTATTACAATAATCGTCCTGTAAAGGGAACTATTGCTAGAGGTGAAGAACTTCCTTTTTCATTAACAAAGGATGCTCCTGGTGATACGGTGAATTATTATGCTTCCCGTCAGGTTAAATGTCCAATTGATAGTTTTTCTGCTAGTGATTTAGCAGAAGCTGAAAGATTATATCTTGTTAATTGTGGTATTTGTCATGGTAATAAACTGGATGGTAATGGCCCAATTTACAAAGGTGGTGAAGGTCCTTATCCTGCAAAGCCTGCGACCTTAGTTGGTGATGTTAAATATGAAAGTATGCCTGAGGGTCAGATGTTTTATTCTGTAACTTATGGTAAAAACCTAATGGGTAGTTATGCCTCTCAACTTAGCAGAAAGCAAAGATGGGCAGTGATTAAATATATAAAGAGTAAGCAAGTAAAAACAATAGCAACTGCTGTGGCAGTAAAATAAATTTGTAAAATTGTTTTTCTAATTCAAATTTTTTAAAGTTATACAATGGCATCAATTAAAGAAAAGTTCGAGATTCCCGGTAATTTAAAAACGTGGTCTTATGCTTTGATAGGAGTGGGATTACTTGCTTTGATTCTGGGTTTTGTTCAAAAGGG
>CANCPA010000144.1 GCA_947379895.1 Chitinophagaceae bacterium
AATGATTTGAAAAACAATCCTAGCTTTAATTTTTTTGAAAACAATTTCTGTGTCGGGATTTGTCCAATTGATTTGCTTTTGATGTTTTATGAGGTATATTGGGTTGTAGATCCACTCACATTATCATATCTGAGAAAACGGACAAAGAACAATAATAGTTACCCTGAATATTTTCCAATTCTTCATATTTATCCTGAATTGAATGGTGGAGTAAAGGATGAAGATAAAAGCGAAGAAATAATAGAGGATATTATGGAGAACAAACCCAAGAAGAAATATTTGAGAATTGATTAGTGTAGAGGAAGTCCTTAGTGGAAAGCTTTGCATGCTACAAGTGATTTGATTAGTTATTTTTTTAAACAGTTAAAAACAGTTAGCTTGAAAGTAGTTGTATTCAGTAGTAGAAAAAATATTATTCAGTCAGAGTTTGAAATTCAAGTACTCAAATTCGGCTATTTATTATCGGATAAAATTTGCATTGCGGGGCAGTTAGCAGCTAGTTTATTATTTGAAAGAGAGCACCAAAAATTTAATCAATTTAAAAAGTTCCAATTCTTACATGATTCAATAATTACTTTATCTGATGATACTGAAAACAAAGAGCTCAACTTAAAAACACTTGAGGATTTTATTGAAACTGCAAAAAGGTTTTCGACTTTACGACATCCAACTGCCATACAATCTTCGAGTTTTAATACTTCTAAGATAGCATTTAATAGATGGATAGATCCATATATTAAAGAAATAAGAATCTTTCAAAAGAAGTTTGGTATGACAGCAATTGCCGAACTTTCGGATGAAAAGAAAATTGAATTAAAGTTGCTGAATATAAGTTTGGGAGCATACACTTATGCCAAACATGAATCAGAACTTAATGCCAAACAAATATTAGAACTTATATTTCCTAGTAAACAGTCTAACGAGTCTTCCATTTTATTGATTCCCTTTCAATTTAGTATAAGTGTTGAAGCAACAAGGAATCCATCTTCTGATAACGAAGAAGTAGCAAATGTGAAAAATTATCAAGATTTTGATAATTTGATCAATCATGTATTTACGATGCCTGATTTAGTAAGTATGTCAGCAATACAATTGAAGGCATTAAATATTGAATTGAGCCAAGACTTTAGTTTATTAAATACTAAAATTGATGAGTGGATTAGGGTATGTAAAACAAGTAATGACCTTATAAAACTAAATAATTACTTTTTAGACAATTTGATTGAGCCGTTTACAATTATGCAAGAAGCAATTGATAGAAATCAAATAATAAAAGATATCAGAAACTCCCCTGATTCTACATTAATAGATAATAAAATATATTTTGGATTATATCCAATTGAAGGTTTATGGAATCTTTATGACCAAATTAAAATTGTAAGTACAGAAACAGTAAATTATTTAAAAAAGCGAACAATGAATAATAATAAATATCCGAAGTATATTCCTATCATCAACATTATACCAACACTGATTGAAACTAGTAATACAATTGTATTGAATCAAAATGAAGAAGAAGAACATTTGGGGAAGAATCATACGAAGAAATTTATTTCGATAGATTAATATTTTAAATTATTTAGAAAAGAAATTGATGAATTGATTCTTTTGTGTAGGGTTAGTAAGGATGCTTTTGCACGAAAAGATTTTAATTTACAGCAATATTTATCATTGGAATAAATTTAAAAAGATACAAGATTCTAATTAAAAGTATCTAGTTATTGGATAACAGTATCCTGAAACTTGCTACCTGTAACCGGTATCTTGCATCTCTCTTTTTTACAGATTCAATACATTAACGCATTTTGAAGCCTTAAAATAGTTTTCTTTGCAGCCTTTTCAGACATATTGTATATGGATGGACTGTAAATAACATTTAAAGTATTTAAAATAAATAGATGAGTACACCGACTCAGAATAATGGAATAGAAGTAAAAACAGCTAAACGTCTTGACGGTATTGGCGAATACTATTTTTCCACAAAGCTTAGAGAGATTGATGAATTGAACAAACAAGGAAAGAATATTATAAACCTAGGAATAGGTAGTCCTGACCTTCCTCCTCATCCTGATGTTATCAAAGTTTTGCAGGAAGAGAGTGCTAAACCAAATGTACATGGTTACCAATCCTATAAAGGATCTCCTATTTTGCGAAAGGCAATTAGCGATTGGTATTTTAAGTGGTATGAAGTTGTGGTGAATCCTGATTTAGAAATACTGCCGTTGATTGGAAGTAAAGAGGGTATCATGCACATTTGCATGACTTATTTAGACGATGGAGATGCAGCTTTAGTTCCAAATCCTGGTTATCCTACATATCGTAGTGCCGTTAAATTGGCGGGTGGTAACTGTATTGATTATGAATTAACAGAAGAAAATAATTGGCAACCTAATTTCAAAGCGCTAGAAGCATTAGATTTATCGAAGGTAAAGTTGCTTTTTGTCAATTATCCGCACATGCCTACAGGTCAATTGCCTGATATTGAGGTATTGAAGCAACTCATTTCATTTGCACAAAAACATAATATCTTAATAGTTCATGACAATCCTTACAGTTTCATATTAAACGAAAATCCTTTAAGTCTTTTAAGCATTGAAGGAGCTAAAGAGGTAGTACTTGAATTAAACTCCCTTAGCAAAAGTTCTAATATGGCAGGATGGCGATTAGGAATGCTAGTAGCTGCTAAACAACGCATTGACGAAGTTTTAAGATTTAAAAGCAATATGGATAGCGGCATGTTCTTGCCCCTTCAATTAGCAGCAGCAACTGCTTTAGGACTAGATAAGAGTTGGTACGACAGTATTAATGCAATCTACAGAGAGAGAAGAGAAAAGGTTTTTGAATTGTTAGATATCCTCAATTGTGTATACTCTAAGAATCAAGTAGGCTTATTTGTTTGGGCTAAAATACCATCAAATTATAAGGATGGTTATGCACTTTGCGATGATGTATTGTATAAAAGCAATGTATTCATCACTCCCGGTGGAATTTTCGGAGAAGCAGGTATTGGTTTTGTAAGGGTAAGCCTTTGCGGAAGCATTGAACGATTTGATGAAGCGATAAAAAGAGTTGTAAGTAATAAGTTATAGGTTAAAAATTTTACGTATTAATTATTTATTGGCTTTTTTTATCATGATATTGACTTACAAATTGATACTAACAACCTAATAGTAAAAAAATGACAGTTACAATTGTTGGCGTAGGACTAATCAGCGGTTCTTTTGCCCTAGGATTGAAAGATAATGGTTTTGCAAAACATATTATTGGAGTTAGTCGTACACCCGCGAGTGCTGCTCGTGCAATAGAATTAGGCATTATCGACGAGGCATTGCCTTTATTGGATGCCATCAAAAAGAGCGATTTCATATATGTGGCAATTCCTGTAGACGCTACCATTCCCATTCTAAAAACTATTCTAGATAATATAACTGAAAAACAATTTGTAGCAGACGCAGGCTCTACAAAATACGCTATGTGTGAAGCTGTGGCAAATCATCAAATGCGACATCGTTTTGTAGCAACCCATCCAATGTGGGGTACTGAATATAGTGGTCCTGAGGCAGCTGTTAGAGATGCTTTTAGAGGAAGGGCTTGCGTAATTTGTGAAAAAGAAAAGAGCGACAAGGATATTGTAGACACCATTGAAAATATATATAAAACCTTCGGAATGAATATGATATATATGGATGCGGATGCACACGATATGCATGCAGCCTATATCAGTCATATTTCACATATCACTTCTTTTGCTTTGGCAAACACTGTTTTAGAAAAGGAAAAAGAGGAAGATACAATATTCGACTTAGCGGGAGGTGGTTTTGAAAGCACTGTACGTTTAGCAAAGAGTAGTCCTGCAATGTGGGCACCTATCTTTATGCAAAACAGGGAGAATGTACTCGATGTATTGAATGAACATATCACTCAATTACGAAAATTTAAAGCTTGTTTAGAGAAAGAAAATATTGAATATCTACAAGAGTTGATGGAAAATGCAAATAAGATTAAAAGGATTTTAAAGTAGCGTTTAAGTTGTAGCAAATCGATATTTATTTCCTGAAACAATAATCCAAACTCACAAATTCTGGTTTTAATATATAATATCCAATCAATGATTCATAAAATATTGATATTAATTATTCTATTCCACTCATTCATTTACATGAATGCACAAGACTCTTTATCATCAGATAAACAATTATTTAAGTTTAAAGTAGGCATATACAAAACTGAATCAGAGTTTCTTCATAATTCACCGTCAATATTAGCCCCATTTTCCTATAAGCCAATTAAAGGTTACTCTTCTAAAGGAGAAATCGTTCTTCTCACTTACAGTTATTGGTTTAATGATTTTAGTGAAGAAATTGGTAATGTCTATGGATTTTGTGATGGGAAGGAAACCTATGTACGTGCGAAAGAATATGAAAAAATAATTGATAGACATCACACTTTTTTTAGGGTAGACAGAATTGGAAAATATCCATTTTTTACTGTCCTTTATAATAATAAAAATTATACAACTTTTAGTACAAATCTAACTTCAGCATTCATTAATCAAGCAATGAACAATTTAGAAGAAGAAAAAGTAAAGTTGTACTATTTTGATTCAAAAGGACGTTGGCTAGTCACTCGAAAAGAAATGTTATATCTATTAAAATCTCAACTTGATTTACTGAATGAATTTAAAAGGGAGAAAGAATTTAATTATAAAACTTTAAAAAAGTATCTAATCATGATAAATGAACGTAATCCGACATAAGAAAAAGTGAAAACAACAATTAATTACGCTGTAATTAATTGATTATACAAACATGCGATAGTTTCCAAAATCAAGAAAATGGTAAACATTTAAAGCGTTATTTTAAGAGACAGAATATAGTAGACTTTTTATAATTACAAAAAAAAATAGCACTTAATTATACCAAAGCAGCATACAAACGTTGAATCTCTTATTTTCAAACTCCCTATATTTGCAACCCAATAAATGGATCGCTAGCTCAGTTGGTTTAGAGCACCACGTCGACAACGTGGGGGTCACTGGTTCGAGCCCAGTGCGATCCACACTTTTACGTATAGTTATACAAAAAACTACTTTAAATTATTTACTCCATATGTAGTAGTTATAGATAATATTTCAATCATCTTTCACACATTCCTATCGCAAAAGCAACATTTATTATCCATTCATAAATAATAATTAATTATCTCATTACACAAATTCTATTTTAGTATTCCCCTTCATTATATTCGCACGGGATTTAAAAAACATCCCATTTAATAAAATGAAAAGCAAATTAACGGTTGCAATGCTTGCTATGCTACTATCAGTTAGCACATTAAAAAGCTTGGCACAAACTGTCATACTCAACACAGAAAGAGTTGAAGAGAAATCTACGTTAAACGATCCTAAAATGGATTGGTGGAAGGAAGCCCGCTTTGGAATGTTTATACATTGGGGACTTTATGCGGTACCTGCAGGCACCTACAATGGAAAGAAAGTACCTGGAATTGGTGAATGGATAATGAACAGAGGCAAGATTCCTGTAGCTGATTACAAACAATATGCATCCCAATTTAATCCTGTAAAATACAATGCAGAAGAATGGGTTAAGATGGCGAAGGATGCTGGAATGAAATATATTGTATTGACTAGTAAACACCATGATGGATTTGCAATGTTTAAATCGGCACATCCATTTAATATAGTAGATGCTACTCCTTTTAAACGTGATGCTGTTCAAGAATTGGCAGATGCCTGTAAGAAATACAACATGAATTTTGGATTGTACTATTCTCAAGCTCAAGATTGGACAGAACCGGGTGGTGCAGCAAGTGGGGGGCATTGGGATAGTGCACAAAACGGAAGCATGAGAACCTATATAAATACTAAAGCTGTACCTCAAATAAAAGAAATATTAGAAAAGTATAATCCAACAGTTTTGTGGTTTGATACCCCTACAGGAATGAATCAGGAATATGCCGATAAAATATTAGAAGTATTGAAAAAATATCCAAAGCTTATCTACAATAATCGATTGGCATCAGGATATAAAGGTGACTTAGAAACTCCCGAACAATATATTCCGGCAACAGGATATCCTGGAAAAAATTGGGAATCTTGTATGACAATGAATAATACCTGGGGCTTTAAGAGTGATGATACTGCTTGGAAAAGCAGTAAAGATCTTATACAAAACTTAATTGACATTGCTTCAAAAGGGGGTAATTACTTATTAAATGTAGGACCAACTAGCGAAGGACTAATACCCGATGCTTCTGTAAAAAGATTAAAAACAATGGGGTCTTGGTTAAAAACAAATGGTCAAGCTATTTATGGTACTACAGCAAGTCCTTTTGCCTATTTAAAATTAGGACGTTGTACACGAAAGAAAGATGTGTTATACTTTCATATTTTAAGATGGCCAACTGATGGAATTGTTCGTGTGCCCATGGATAACACTATCGTGAAAGCGACTTTGATTGCTTCACCAAAAGTTAAGATAATCTCGAAGAAAGAAGGTAAATACATTGAATTTACTTTACCGAAAAAGGCAATAGATACAGTTGCTACAGTATTAGCTGTTCAAATTAAAGGAGAACCTAAATTGACAATTATAGATCCGATTCCATCGTTGAAGAAAAAAGCAACAGCATCTTCTGATTCAACAAAGCCTTCTTTGGCATTTGATGGCAATGGGAGAAAAGGTTGGATAGCAAAAAGTGGCGAGAAAAAAGGTTGGTTAGCAGTTGATCTTGGTAAGCCTATTAGTATCGGAAGTATTTCAATGGCTGAAGCTGGAACTTTCGACAAATTTGTAAAAAGATTTACTCTCGAATATAAAGAAGGTAATGACTGGAAAACAATATTTGAAGACAAAACAATTGGTGCAGGATACTTTAAAGCATTTAAACCTGTAATAGCTCAAGAATTCAGGATTAATATTCTTGAGACTTCAAAAATACCTCAACTTAAAGAAGTGCAATTGTATTACGACGAATAATTTATTGGATGACAACTAAGAGTTATGAATATTCAAAGACTTTTGAAATTCATAACTCTTAGTCATTTAAACATTTCCATTCTTTCGTTATGAAGACTATTACTATATTTAGCCACTAAATCTTTTTGTGATAAGTAAATAAGTTATCACTCATAGAATAAGACTCATCAATAATAACACATCACTCTAATAAGCATGGCGCTAAATATTCAGGTTTTTAAAACAAGGGCACTCACAGCATTAGTATTTGTAGCAGTTATGCTTAGCGGTTTATTATGGAATCAATGGAGTTTCTTAGCGCTTTTCTCACTAATACATTTTGGCTGTTGGATTGAATATCAAAAAATTATTGCACTCATCTATCCTCCTTATAAGGAAGTTTCGAATTTTCATAGAAACTTTATAATGTTAATAGGTTTTGCATTTATGCTGTTAAATGCCAATAACACTTATCGTTTTGGACGAGTAACACTACATGGGGTAGGTTGGTATGCATTGCAATTATTCACGATACTTTTTTGCTTAAATGAAATAGTTATCAAAAAAAATCTCAACCTTAAAGTAATTGGGTTTTCATTATTAGGACTTGTTTACATTTCACTTTCATGGGGATTGATGCTACGATTACAAGACGATTCCGCATTAATAAATGATTCACTGAATAATAATACATGGCTACTACCTGTTATCTTAATTGCATCAATCTGGATTAACGATACGATGGCCTATATTGTAGGTTCCTTTATTGGAAAGACTCCCTTCTCCCCTATTTCTCCCAAAAAGACATGGGAAGGAACGATTGGAGGGGCAATTTTGGCTATCGTAGCAGTCACGTTAGGTTGCAAATATTTATTTCATATAAACAATGTTAAGTTACTACTCATCATCTCCTCTACAGCTGCGATTGTTGGCACTTATGGAGATTTATTGGAGAGTAAACTGAAAAGAATGGCAGGAGTAAAGGATAGTGGCCAAATAATGCCAGGACACGGTGGCTTTCTAGATAGATTCGATTCGTTATTAGTAGCCACTCCTATAGTGTGGCTATTGATACGCCTATTTTTTTAATGAATCCCTTATTTCTATTAAGAGCTTTTCAGTCACACTAGGTTCGACAGGTGCAACATTTGTTATCTCTGCTTTTTTCATTTTATTGATTGTTCTGATTATTAGAAACATAACAAAAGTTACAATCACAAACTGTATAATAACAGAGATAAAATCGCCGTATTTGATGGCAATTTCTGCAATTTTTTTTCCAGATTCATTAAGGGATTCAGGTTTCAAGACGAGTTTCCATTCCGACAAGTCTTTACCTTGAACTAAGCCTACAATTGGCATAATTAGATTATCTATAAAGGAAGTTGTCAATTTAGTAAACGCCGATCCCATTACAAATGCAATCGCTAAATCGAGCAAGTTTCCTTTTACTGCAAACTCTTTAAATTCTTTAATCATTCCCATCTTTAAAAATTTTGAAAAGTAAATATAGTAGAAAAATATATTAGAGAAGGCTTTCTCATTTAATTGGAAAAGAAAAAGGGACCTAGAAAAGCCCCCTTTATTAAAAACAACCAAAAACAAACTTTACAGATTCGACATTAAACTACTTCTTTGTCAACAACAGTATTATATTTTCAAAATGCAATAAGCACGTATAATTTTTAAAATTCAAATTTTAAATTTCCGAATAATCAACACTGAAGAATTATTTATTTGTGGAATGTCAACTTCTAATGACACCTTTAATTCATGTGTTGTTTTATCTTCTATTGTAATGCAAAAATATAGGTCAGCTAAAACTTAAAACATGACTATAATCAGGTAGAGAAATGATTTTTAAGGTATCTTTTCTAAAATACCAGATTTCTAAGAAGTTTATAGGTATAGAATGTTAACGGAAATATTAAATCCTAATCTGATCAACTAAAATGCGCTAACCGTTATCAGCAAAGCGTTTCAGCCCATCATTCATTACCTGAAATACCTTTTCTTTAAGCTCAATAACGTTGTTTGATGTATAACCATCTATTTTAATTTCTGGTAAAAAAACTGTTCTGCTCACCCCCGGTTTCAATGAAAAAATACTGTTAAAATGTAATCTTTTATGAGTATCAAGAAATAAAACTGGCTTTATTGGTGTTTTTGTTTGAATTGCCAAGCGAAAAGCTCCATCATAAAACGATTTCAGAGGTTTATCTGTTTCATTAAACGTCCCTTCAGGAAATATAAATACAGATATTCCTTTATTTAATGCAGCACTCAATGCCCTTACACTTTTTTCTCTCGCTCTAGCATTACTTCTATCAACTAATATCACAGCTGCTTTATAAATCCATCCAAAAATAGGATAACGAATCATTTCAGCCTTGCCTAATACTCTGTAAGGTTGATTTATGGATAACACGATTGAAGTAATATCTAAATAAGAAATATGATTTGCAACGAATATATAATGTCTATCAGGTTCGGGTAAAGCCTCATTGAGAGTTTTATGCCTAATTCCAACCATCAAATACCAAATAAATGCCCACAGCTTACAAATTTTGTAAATACTGTTTCCACGTTTAACTTCATTAAAAAATAAAGAGACAAACACCAAAGGCAATACCAACAACATCAGTATAATGAAAACCAATAATGCATATATGGAATAAATTAGCCTCAAAATCATTTATAAATGGTAAGTAAAAATAGGTTTCTGTAGATAAATAATGATAAATGATAAATTATAAGCTATCAATTACAGTACTAAAATAGTTTTTAGGAAAATCAATTTCAACTGATTTATTCTTGTCAAAAATTCCGAAAACACTACTACCTGAACCAGTCATACTGCTATAAACTGCACCACAACTATATAATTTATCTTTAATTTCTTTTATCTCAGGATGAAGAATAAAAACGGGAACCTCAAAATCATTTACTAGACTTGACTTCCAAGTAGAAACAGGTTGCTTGATGATTTCCTTAATCGATTGAGAAGGAACTTTAGGGGTAATATTATTAAATGCCCATCCTGTATTAATATGTATTCCAGGATTTATTATAACAATTTTGTACGCAGATAAATCTAAGTCTATTTCATCCATTGCTTCACCCCTACTTGTGGCAAAACAAGGCTTATTGGTTATAAAAAATGGACAATCTGAACCTAACTGTAACGCATATTCTTTTAATTGATTATTGGATAATGACAACTTAAAAAGGTCAGATAACAACTTAAGTGCGTATGCACCGTCAGAACTACCTCCTCCAAGACCTGCACCCATTGGAATAACCTTATGAAGATGCATATTTATAGATAAAATTTGTGGATAATCCGATTTTAGCAAGTGATAGGCTTTTACACAAAGATTATTATCTGTATTGCCTTCTATTACAATTCCTGATTGAGAGAATATAATCGGAGACTTTATTTCAGTACCATTTTTAATAATTTCCAAAGCATCCTTGATACCTACTGGATAAAAGACAGTTTCTAAGTCATGATAACCATCTGTTCGCTTATTTAATATATTTAATCCTAAATTTATTTTACAATTGGGAAATACAACCATAATATTATTGATTCAACTTTTAAAAACAAAAAACAATTTAAAATCGATTATTAAGAATTGACAAATTATAATTGATAGACAATATTGCCTTTTGAAGTAAATAATCCCATTTTAATAGAAAAATACTAATTAAAGCTACATGCTTAACATTCAGATTATATAAACCTAACTGTATCTTTTTTATACTTATCACAAGCCAGCAATCACTAATACTTGCTTTTATGCCAATTACCTTTTGTGAATACTCCAATAACTTTTCCAGTAAGTGGTAAATCAAAAAAGGCACTATTTAATGATTTACTTCTATTATTTTCCTTTTTAAATATCGACTCTTCCGACTTTGAAAATAAGGTAAAATCACAATGTGCCCCCACTTCAATTTTATTGTCCGGCAATTTAAACAGTCTTCTAGCATTTGTGCTAAATAAAGCTGCAATTCTCTCAGGAGACAATTCAGGTATTAAATGATTTATAACAGAAAAACATGTTTGTAAACCAATCATACCATGCGCTGCATATTCAAATTCGCAAGTCTTATTGTCCCAATTTTGTGGTAAATGATGCGTAGAAATAGCATCAATTGTACCATCTTTAACAGCTTCTCTCAATGCCATCATATCAGACCTTGTTCTAAGAGGTGGTGTAACTTTAAGATTGGTATCATAGCTAACCATATCTTCATCACAAAAGTAAAGGTGATAAGGGGTAACGCTAGAAGAAACGGACAAACCTTCTTTTTTTGCAGCTGCAATTAAATCTACACTTTCGGCAGTTGTTATCCCTGTTATATGAAGTGTACTATTTGTGTATCTCAATAAGTCGAGGTCTCTCTTAATTATCAAAATTTCAGACAACGCAGGACTGCCGGGCAATCCTAATTGCGTAGAGATGATACCTTCAGTCATCAATCCGAATGAACCAATACTTTTATCAATTGGAACTTGTATAATTGTTCCATTAAACGCATTTATATATTGAAGCGCTTTTAATAAAAGTCCAGAAGATTGTACAGGATGAAGTCCATCTGAAAAGGCAATCGCCCCAGTTTGTTTCATTTCATACATCTCTGCTAAATCTTTTCCTTCAGTATTTTTCGAAATTGCGCCGAGTGGATAGATATTGATGGGCAGTAATTTAGCTTTTTCGACAATATAAGCAACTTGAGATTTATTTTGTGTGACAGGTTTGATATTAGGAATGACAAAAACATGAGAAAACCCTCCCTCAATTGCTGAATCAGCCCCTGATTCGAGGCTTTCTTTATACTCATAACCGGGGTCGCAGAAATCGGTAAACACATCAACCCAACCTTGAGAAATCAATAAATTGTCTGCTTCTATCTTTTCAGCATCTTCACATTCTATGTTTTCTTCTATAGAAATCAGTTTACCATCTTCAACAAGAATATCTTTTATGAGGCCAGAATAAGGAGAATCTTTATCGGCAATCATTACTTTTTTAATCAGTATCTGCATAATTTTAAACCAAATTTTGCGCAAGATAATCGTAAAAAGAATCAACACACCTATATTTGCATACCTTTTTAAAGTTCGGGACGTAGCGCAGCCCGGTTAGCGTTCACGTCTGGGGGGCGTGAGGTCGCTGGTTCGAATCCAGTCGTCCCGACTTAATTTCAGCCAAAACTCTTTATATCAAAGGGTTTTGGCTTTTTTGTTCGTCTATGTTTCTTTTAAACTTAACTATTTATTAATTGAATTTCGAGTTAGTTCTACAACACTTTAATATGAGTTACTTTGTCAGAATCAGAGGTTTTTCTACCAAAAAAACAACTTTATCTGAGTTAGAATCAAGTCTTTCTTTGTTAGAAAGTTTTGTTTTCAACTTAGAAACAGCTATTTCCAACTAATAAAAAGTTGTTCTATTATAGAAAAAGTTGTTTCCAAGGAAGAATAAGTTGTTTCCAAGAAAGAAAAAGTTCTTTATACAAAAGAAAAAGGTCTTTATTACTCAGCTGACCCTTCCTGAAATTACTTGACAGTTTTTGGTGTTAATATTAATATTAGTTTACTGTAATTTGGGCTATTACTTATGCAAGAATACAGCTTTGTTTTTTAATACTGCTTCTTGTTTTCACCCTTTATTTTATTCCTGCTTTTTCTT
>CANCPA010000145.1 GCA_947379895.1 Chitinophagaceae bacterium
TTACCACAAGGTAATCAAGGAAAAAACAAGGGGCACTAAGTTTTTTATTAAAATAATTATGATTATTTACTTGAATTAACTTTTTAATCCTTGTGTTTCTTTGTATAAATCTTCGTGTTCATTGTGGTAAAACCTCCTGAGTAGTAACAGAAAATCTTGTGCACTTTGTTTTTTACTTGGTGACCTTTTGGTAAAACCTATTTCGTAAAACAATCTTTCTCCACTTAAACAACCTTTATGTTTCTTTGTAGTTTACTCAAAACGGTTGAGGCAACACTATTTTCATTCGTCAACGCTACTATTCTTTATGGCATTAACAAAGCAAATAAATCATTGGGCAATATTTCTATCTAATAACACGGATAGGATTTCTTTTGTAGATAAAATAGTAAAGGGTAGGGCAACAGATCAATTCTCTATTTTCAATCAACAAAAAGGGGTCTTATTTTCTTTAATTACTTTAAACAACTTTATCGAAGATGATGAACGTCATTCGGATTGGGTACTAACCAAAGATTACAATAGAGGAATCAGAAATTTATCGAGTGGTGAACAAAAGAAAGCACTACTCTCTTATTTATTGAATCAAAAGCCCGACTTCATTATACTTGACAACCCCTTTGATAATCTTGATATTGCTGCGCAAGAGTCCTTAAGAATTTTAATTGAAGAGATTAATACTACGATTTCAATTATTTTATTGATAAGCAGAAATAGGGATTATCTTCCTTTTATAAAAAAGGCGGTGAGTTTGTGTCAAGACAAAATAGAATTGATTGATGATATTGACCTTTATTTATCCAATCAACTGTCCTCAAAAACAAATACAAATCAATCAATACCGAAACCATTAACGGAATATCGACTGAACAGTTCAGAATTAGTTAGTTTTAAAAATGTAACAGTTCGATATGAAGACCGTGTTATTGTAAGAGACATCAATTGGACAATTAATGCAGGAGAGTTTTGGCAATTGATCGGACCAAATGGAAGTGGAAAAACGACCTTACTCACAATGATTAATGGAGATAATCCTAAAGCATATAATCAGGATTTAACCCTGTTTGGCAGAAGGAAAGGAAGTGGAGAAACGGTTTGGGAAATTAAACAAAAGATAGGTTACTTAACTCCTGCAATGACCGAATTGTTTAGTACCCTGCATACATTAGAAGAAATGATTGTTTCGGGCTTCCTCGATTCAATCGGGCTCTATAAATACCCCACCGACATTCAAATGAGATTAGCAAATGAATGGTTGGAAATCATCGAATTGAGTCATTTGAAGCGGAGGCCATTTTGTAAATTGTCGTTAGGACAGCAAAGATTGGCATTAGTGGCAAGGGCAATGGTAAAACATCCGCCACTTTTAATATTAGATGAAGCGATGAGTGGGCTTGACGATCATAATGTGTCGATAGCTATTTCATTGATTAACAAGATAGCTGCCGAAAGCAAAACTGCCATCTTATATGTATCACATAGAAGTGAAGAAGGATTGTCCGCAAAAAACATATTCGAATTAATGCCTTCAGAAAAGGGTTCAATTGGAAAGATAAGGTAATGAAGCTAAGCTTTTGGTCGGTTTAACTAGGAGTATTTTAATTCATACTTAGGTATTTTTACCACAAAGAGCAATATGGTTTTTACAAAGTAGCAAAGTATTTTAATACAATTAAAATACTTTGCTATCATTTAGTTGAATAGAAATCCTATTGTTCCTTGTTTTCTCTTTGTTGACTATGTAATAATAGGACCTGAAAAGGAGCGTATTTTACAATCCTTATAATTCCTCTGCCATTATGTGAAAGCACTATTGTTGAATTTCTTCCGTACTAAAGCCCTTTCTTAAACACTAATATTAACGAAAGTATTTCCGAATCTTCGTTTCCATAACGCAGAATATGAAAACTGGAAGTTACTTTTTTATCATTACTTTGATACTTTCACTCAATAAATTGTTTTGTATTCTTACAATATAAGTACCACTGTAAAGTGTTTCAATATTAAAATATGCAATAGTTTGTCCTTTATTAATTTTCGTTTGATTAATAAGTTTGCCGCTAATATCAAAAAGTTTTACGTCAGTATCTTGTTCTAACAATCCATTATTATATTGTATCGCTATTAAGTCTGATGCTGGATTTGGTAAAACTTTAAATTGGTATCCATTCGTAGTATTTAACAAGGATATTATATTGTAATAATTTGACCTCTCATCTATATCAACTTGTTGAAGCCTGTAGTAAAGCCTTCCCGTTGGAACATTTTTATCAATAAAATTGTAATTGGTATTTTGCGATGTGTTACCTGCTGAAATAACTGTCCCAATATTCTCAAAATGTAGTCCATCAATACTACGCTGTATTATAAACTCTTTACTATTAATTTCATTTGCTGTAGTCCAATTTAATATTGTATTATTAGTTTCAATTTTTCCAATAAAATTAAGAAGCGAAATTGGCAAAGCTGATGGAGTATAAATGGTAACACCTGCTGGTATTGTGGTAACTTTTGAAGCAGTTTTATTGCCATAATAGTATGGTCCAATTAAATATGGATAGGCTGAAGTATGGTTTGCATTAACAGTTGCAAAATAACAATAAATACCTGCAGGATATTCTGGTGTTATACAAATTCTACCATTATGTTCATCTAAATAAGTTGGGTCGCCTGGATGCGCTATCCACTCATAATCTTCTCTAAAATATCCTAATGGGTAGGTAGCACTTACAGGGGGTCCATCTGGTACATCTGTACCATCTGCCCAATGCGTTCTTACAGTTATATTTCGTAATTGATACCCTGATTTCATTCTTGCAATAGCGCCTGTACCATTTGTATTTGAATAGGCATAAGCACCATATACAGGAAAGCCATCTAAGCCAAATCCAATTAAAGGAGAATGTTGTGTAGTATTAAGAGTATATAAACCATCTGCATCGTATAAATTACAAATAGTTGATAGCACATTCGAATCTAATTTAAACGCTGTAGGATTTTGGTGATGATGATAATTTGCAATGGCAGGATGTCCTTTTGAACAATCAAAACCCGACATTTCTGCTAGTACTGCATCTCTTCTCCAATAAGTAGTTCCCGTACATGCTGGATTAGCAACAGGAGGACCACCACATAGAGAATTAGTAGCTGTATTCCAAGCTACTCCATCGCCAAAATCAAACATAGCAACACCATTAATGAAAATTCCAATATTACCTGCTGAAGTAGGTGTTAATGTTCCTGTATTTTTCGTAGGAATTAATGGAAATCTAAAAATGGCATTTTGATTACCGGCTTGACCAGGATTGCCAAAAAATGGACCAACCTTATATGCAGGAATCCCTGTAGCTTTTATATAAGCCCAATTTGTGGCATTATTATAACTTACCTCTTGACAATTTACTAAGATTCCATTAGAAATGGCAGTAGAGTTGCCTGACATATAATAACTACCTGTAACAGTTGTATTTTGTAACCATTTAGTAACTACAGGATTCGTCGTTTGTGCGTTTCCAATAATAAAAGCTAGCAGTAATAAAGTAAGTGGTAATATTTTTTTCATTGCAAAATTTTATAAACAAGTAAATACATTTAACCTTGACAATTGTTTAAACCAAATTTAATTTTTAGGGTATTGATACTTTGATTCAAATACAAAATGTTTATCATTTAATGTTATTAAAAATGCGATTAAATCTATTTTTTCTTTAGAAGACAAAATGATAGGTTTAGTTAATTCTTTTGATAAATATTTATTTTGTGAAATGCCGTTTGTGTAATGATTCATTACATCGCTTAACTTTTTAAATCTTCCATCATGCATATACGGATAGGTAAAACTAAGATTTCGTAAACTTGGAGTTTTAAAATACAAACTATCCGTACTATTTTTTGTAACCATCCATCTTCCAAAATCCTTGAGTGTGGTATCAAGTCCTAAACCATTATTAGCAAAATTAAAATTTGAGAATAATGGCTCGGTATGACATGAATTACAATTTTTTAAAAACAAAGCGTATCCATTTTGTTCTTGAGTTGAAAAAGAATCCTGCCCTTGTTTAACCATGTCATATTTGGAATTAGCTGAAATTAAAGTTAACTGAAATTGAGCTAATGCCTTTAACATCCTTTCTCCTGTCGCAATACTATCTTTAAATGCCTGATAAAATAAACTACGATAAAAGTTTGAAGCGTTTATTTTTCTCACTACATCCTTCGTCGTTTCTCCCATTTCTTTATGATGATTTATTGGGGCAAGTGGTTGCATATCCAAATGATTTATGGCACCGTCCCACATAAAAGATTTTTGCCAAGCAAGGTTAAATAACGCTGGCGCATTTCTGTTTCCAATTTGATCGTTAATACCATGGCTTAAAGTATGGTCTGTATGTGAAAAGGCGTTGTATGGTGAATGACAAGATGCACAAGAAATGGTATTATCTGCTGATAAGATGGGGTCATAAAATAAATTTCTCCCTAATGTTATTTTAAAACTATCTACAGGGTTTTTGCTAAAATCATATTGCGGTTTTGGAAAATAGCTTGGGTATATCAATCCAAACTCCTGCATAACGAAAGATACAAACGTTACAAAAATTAGAATAATAAAAAATGTTACTTTAATCTTCATTCATAAACTTTAATTGCATTAGAAAACTGTTGAGCAATAGTTAAAGCTTTTTTACTAGGACTCATTACTTCATAAATTTCAGTTAGATTCAATTCTTTTAACAATTTAGAAATATCCAAATTTAAAATAATTTTTCTATCTCCCTTAGTTGAAAGGTTTACATTTTGAATGCTATTATATGGATTTTTAAAACCTCCAATGTGAAAAATAAATGCATTGTTTCTTGAGGGACATAGCTTGCTTTGCCCTTCTAATTTTAAACCAATATAACCGCTTTGCCAAGTCCAATACATACCATTTGTTGGGTCTAAATCCCCGCCAAAAGCACCTGATACATTTGTCAAACTATCTATACCGTTGCTGAAAGAAATTCTATTGAATGCCATTGAATTTGTTCTTAAAAATTTTATTGACGAAGTTTCAGGGTTTTCAACGTCAATGAGGTTATATTTCTTCGAAACAGAGTCTATCAATTGATTATTTTGGTATAAATTGATATTAGAAATATAGAATTTGAGTGTTGATATTTTTAAACTGTCGTTCTTAAAACAATAGTTTTTATTTAGCTCTAAAGGTAGATCATTAAAAGTTGGAGCAAATTCAATAATGCTTTCATTTATTTGAGCTGATATAGAGCTATAAATTGTCAAAAGAAAAAGTGTAAAAATTAATCTCATATTTTTTCAAAAACTTGTTTTTATTGCTTGGATTAATTCAACCACATACAGTATTTGGAGTGTTTTGCTATTTTTTTCTCTAACAAATGAGTGTTAGAGAAGACACTTGTCAATAATGTTATGTCCTCCGATTACAATTGCATAAATCTTGCTTTATTGTTCCATAGTGTTATGTCTGATGAAACTAATGCAAAAACAAATCACAATACTGAATTACTTCCGTATGCAAGCCTTTCTAAACAATAATGTTAGCGGTTTAGATTTTATTATTTTCTATTTTTCAGATATAGCAATGTACTTTTTTAATTCAGTTTGTTTTTCTGCCTGTTTTATTAAAAAGTCTGCTACGTCTGCTCTATTAATTCCGCTTATTTTAATTCCTTTGAATAGTTTGTTTTCAACACGGTATTTTTCTGTCAAATCCTTGTCTAATAGTCTTCCTGGCCTCACAACTGTCCAATTCATATCAGAATTAGTGATAATTTCTTCCATATTAGTTTTGTCAGCATAAACGTCTTTTAAAAGGTATTTTAAAAACATCTTTATAAGCCAAGAAACATAATTTTTACTTTCTCCAGCTCCAAAACCTGTAACAAAAATAAATGGAATATCTATTCTATTCTCCCTATGTATTTCCACAATTAATTTTGCAAAATCTGAAAAAAGTGTGGTGGTTTTCATATTCTTACTTGTCCCCAATGTTACAATTATCGCATCTGCGTTTTGAATAGAATTTATTAGGTCAGCTTTATTAGTTGCATCACCAAGTATCATATTTAACCATTTTTTCTCTTCTATTTCAATTTCAGTTCGAGAAAGTGTCGTTATAGAATGATTTCTATTTAATCCTCTTTTTACTGTTTCTAATCCTATTCCAGCCGAGGCTCCTATGATTGTTATATTCATTTTGCTTTTTTTGTTGATTCCTGATTTGAGCTGACCACTAAATATATGAGCTTTTGTGAAAAGGCAAGTAATAATGTTCTGTCTACCGATTCCTATTGCTCAATTCATTCCATCCTTTCCTAAAAACTAATGTTGGTTGTCTTTGTTCATCTAAATGGTCCTTCTAATTGCTTCTCTTAAGTGCGAATACAAATACAAATCAATATATTTATCATGAAGTAATTCCCCTTGTCTAATGATTCCCTCTTTTGAAAAGTTTAGTCTCTCTGGAATTTGCTGGCTTTTCAAGTTCGCAGTTCCACATTTTATTTCAATTCTATTCAACTTCAATTCCGAAAAGCAAAAATCAATTAGCCATTTACATGAAGTCGTTACTATTCCTTTACCTTGAACATCCTCTGCTAACCAATACCCAATCTCTGCTATTTTATTTTGTTGGTCAATTTTATAGACTCCAACCCTACCAATCACTTTCTCATTCTCAATGATAACAAATGCATACTCACTCCCCAAACTATTTCTATACATAGTTCCACTAACAAAATTTTCTGCAAATTCTTCAGTTTTCATATTGTCTACAAATGGCAACCAAACTCTAAGAAACTTCCGATTGGTATCTACTAAATTAAAAATCTGTTTGGAATGACTTTCATTTATCAATTCAAGACGAAATTGTTTGTCAATTTCAATTATCATATTTCATTTTTTTTCTCTTCGAATTACAATGACAGCGAATTCATTTAAAGACGAAAGTTTATAATAATCTTTTTATCTCCTATCCAATTTCTTCCTTTGTTTACTAGCGAATGTAGGGGAATATTAAATTCAATCTTTTTATTTGGGCCAAGATTTCTATTGATAAATCTGCATTCTTATATCAAGTAAAATTAAATTTTATTTCAATTGTAGTCCCATAAAGTAAATTCAGACCTTTGTAATCTAATTAATCTTGTGAAAAAAACAAAGTTTTTTTCCAACAGTAATATGCTGTCTATTCATTTATATTTTTTTCTGTATTTGCCAATAGTGTCCAAATGGGTCTTTAAACATTCCTTGTCTGTAGCCATAATCATAGTCTGTTGTAGGATTAATTTCAATTGCCCCTGCCTGAATTGCTTGATTCATTACTTCCTCTACATTAGGAACAAACAAACCGATAACTGTAGTTACTCCTTTAGCACTTTTGGGTTCAAGAGCATTATCCATTGTCTCGTGTAAATGAAAAATTGCTCCATCAATTTCCAATTCAACAACATGAATACTACCGTCTTCGTTCCTAAAACAAAAAGTTTCAGTAGCCCCGAATTTTTTGTAAAACTCAATGCTTGTTGTTCCTTTTGGGATATGTAGTTCTGGGGCAAAATATGTTGAATCTGCTGTCTTTGTCATTTGACTTTATTTAAAATATTTTCAATTGATTTAAAATATTTCTATGAGATAATTTGATTTCAATAAAGCTAAGCTACAGCTTGTCTAATCTGTCGTGTTTGAGTGTTTGGGAAAAGGACTTGACGAGAATGTTCGGTTTGTCGATGACAATTGCTGAATTTCTTCCGTCTGCAAGCACTTTACTAAGCACTTTTGTTGGTTACAGGCATATTTTCATTTAATGTAAACTCACAACTCGTCTTATTTTCCACTCGTTGTTTTTGCTTTCCCAAACAATCAAGAAACGTCCAACTTTTGAATACGTCCCAATTGGCTGTTGATTATTATGAAATTTGTGTAACCCTATTTCAATTGCACCAAAGTCTTTGATAGGATAAACTTCAATACTACCTTTTACAAGCTCTCTTGTCACTTTCCCACAAATGTTTTTTTGAGTTGCTGATATTATGTCCTGTTTCGAAGTTATTAATCCTCCTTGGTCGTGATAAAATTCTATATTATCTGAAAAGAAAGAGCCATACTTGTCAAGGTTTAAGTTACAAGTATTGTAAGCCTCAAAAAATATGCTGTCTAATTTGCTAATAGTGTCGTAAAGGTTTTGGTTGTCTGGTTTATAGTTTTTAGTCAACCGATACGTCGAATTTTTTGTCGTGCTACAGCTTGTCAAAAAAGCAGTAAAACATGACATTAGTAAAATTATAGTATTAAAATATTTCATTATTATGTCTTTCTTATTAGTTTACAGTTGAGAGTTTATGAAATGCTTGCAGCTTACGAATGAGTGTTTGGGAAGGTGCTTGACAAGAATGTTCGGTCTGCCGAAACTATTGCTAAAAGAAAGCAGAATTGCTGAATTACTTCCGTTTGCAAGCACTTTACAAAACACTTTTGTTAGCGGGTCGGCTTTCTTTAAATAGTCTGAAATGGTTTATCATTTAACTTCAAAATCTAATTGTCTTCCTTCATTAAATGCCTTTTTGTCCATACTAGAACCAACTCCGACTCCGATTCCCATTCCTATTGGTAAACCAATTCCTAACATACCCATATTTCCAATACTTAAACCAAATACAACACCAAATGGTAATCCAAAAGCAGACATACCTAAAAGCATCCATTTTTTATTGTAGTAATTTTTTGGTACGATTTTATGTTTTTTCTCTATTAATTTTATAATTCTAGTTTCTTTTTCTTTTGTAGCTCTACCAAAAAATTTATCAATATTAGAAATAGAATTTAATTGTTCGATTTCTTGATTTATTAAATCAACTGTCTCAGCAGGAAATTTTTTCTCTTCCAAGGCATTTAATAGTTTGCTAAGTTGTTGATAAGCATTAGATGCTTTTAAATTTTCTGAAATGTTCTGCCTTTCTATTAATTTATTCATAATTGCTATTTTGTTTTAAGCTGTCTCCTTACGAATGAGTCTTTGAGAAGGTGCTTGACAAGAATGTTCTGTCTTCAAAAACTTTCTTAAACACTTTTGTTAGCGGGTGGACATATCTGTTTTTAGTCCCTCTTCGCTTAATAGTGATTTCAATAAATTGTCAGATGTTACAAATAGTCCAACTTCTGCCCTTAACGAAATAGCAATTGAAAGTTGGATACTATCTAAAGTTCTCAAACCTCTCAATCCATATTTTGTTGTCAAATTTCTGGCTTGCTCTAATACTATGCTATCTGTTACAATAAAAGTATATTTAGCACTATCTCTTTCAAATAGTTGTAAAGTTTTAATAGCTTCTAATTCTGTAATTTCTCTTGTTCTTACTTTCTTCCAAACAGATGATGTAAATTCTACTTTTGTTATCTCTGACAAATAAACACTGGTGACTGACACTCGAGAAAATATCTGCTCAATTATTACAGTATCTACTTCACGGTGATAAAGCTTGAATAATGATGAGGTGTCTAAAAATATTTTCAAAGTTCAAGTCTTCTTTCTTCAATTACTGTGTCACTAAATGACCCTTTAAAGTTTTCTAAATTTTTTTGGCTTTGTGCAAAGGAAAAGTCTGATAAAGAAAGTCCTTTTTCTGTCTGATTAGGAACTTCGTCTAAAAATGTAAGAATTACCTTTACAGGATTATTTGAGTAATATTCTTTGTCAAGTTTTACATAACCATTTTGATATGTGCCAACTATTGCAACCATAATTATTTTTTTTCGAAGATAATATAATTCTGTGTAAACCTAAAAGTAATGTCAAACTATTTCGTTTTTATAAATTTTAGTCACCGCCTTATAGCTAACGAATAAGTGGTAGAGAAGAGACTTATCAAGAATGTTCAGTATGCCGATTCCAATTGCTCATTTCTTGTTTAATTGTCTCATAGAGTTAAGTCTGTCGAAACTACTATTAAAAGAAAGTACAATTGCTGAATTACTTCCGTCTGCAAGCACTTTCAAAAACACATTTGTTAGGCGTAAACATTTTCTGTCCGCTGTTTTGAGTTCGTAAGAAATAAAAAGAGTTTCTTGTTTTAGGACAAGAAACTCTTTTTAAAAGTTCTAATATAAATTATGGCTTTACCAAAGTGTAATGTTCTTGTCTTGCACTTGAAAAGTCCATCAAACTTCCAAAAGCTTGCCCTTCCTTTAGTGTCATAAAAATAGGTGTCCAAGCGTCTGCAGATGCTTTGTCGTCCCAACGAATGATGATTAACCATGTGCCATCTGCATCTTGATAAACATCTCTACCTTGATAACCTGTTTGTATTTTAATTGCACCTTTGCGAATATCGTTTTCTGCTTTTAAAAACTGTTCGGTCGTAACTTCCGATTTTAGTTTAAAACGAACTACTTCCAAATATTGACTTTTTACATCCATTTTTTGAAGTTTTTTAGATTTGTAATTAGATTGTGCATTGGCAAATGATAATATCATCAGTAATGCGACTAATAATGAGTAAAATTTCATTTTAATTTAAATTTTTTTAGTGAAAAATTCCATACGAACGGTTGAAAAATCAATCATTGAACCCAATATTTTCATTGTTGGGTCTTGTTTCAAAATCTCAAACCAAGTGTCCATATTTTCGTTGTTGTCAAAACGCATATCCATCAGCCAAAATCCGTCTTTGTCTTTGCTTAACTCTCGGCTAATAAATCCTTTTTGATTTTTTATCAAGCCATTTCGTACAGACTTTTCCGATTCAATAAATTGTTCATCTGTAAGACCATCTTTCAATTTGAATTTGGCCATTTCTATGTATTCCATTTTTTATTGTTATCCTATTTTTTGTTTGTGTCTGTGTAAATCCAACCACCAAAAACCAAATAAATAATTATATACTTATTTGATTCATTGAATAGCATCACGTTTTTGAATGACACCAACCAAAGTTTTGATAATGAATATTTCTACAATTAAAAACACTAATGGCATTAAAATCATTGCTGAAATATTACCTGTAGCTATCAAAGTTATTATAGTTTGTAATTCTATCAAAGCCCTTATAATTGTTACAATGGTAATACTTTCGGGTACTCCCTTTGCTGCTACAATTGCTAGTCCTAGTCCAATTGCGAGGTTTCTTGCTGCAAATTCATAGCTGGCATTTTTCAGAATCGTGTTTGTGAGGTCAATCCCTGATGTGTCTTTAAAAAGTAAAGACATATCAAAGAAACCCATCACCCCAAATATGATGTTTAGAAGTGCTAAAATACCAACTACTATTCTTAACAACTTTGGTACAAAATCAATGTGTTTACTCATATTTTTATGCTTTTAATTGTTTCATTGCAGTTCCCCAATCTTCCAAATGATGTACAGAAGTTAGTTTACCACTAATTACAGTGTGAAAATCAATCGACATAATTTTGAAAGATTTGGTACCGTCTGTCGGTGTTCCCATAAAATCGCCATTGGGTGTTCCACTTACCAAACTGCGAACTATATATTTATTGCCATCGTTAGCAATGTCTTGTGGTTCCCATTTTAAGTCTGGAATTAATTTCCAAAAAAATTCAACCTGACCTATCAAGGCTGCTTTTCCTTTGCTTTCTACTGAACCGCTTGAAATAAAATCATCAGCTAAAACTTCTGTCAATACAGTAGAAGGTGAAGTTTCCGTATTTACGGTTAATGCCTTTTTGTAAAACGCAGTTAATGCATCTCTGTTTTTGTCCATTTGTTTATTTTTAATTATTTAATAATGGTGCAAAGATGATGTGGCAGTTACAAAATGTCAATGGACAAATCAGCCTTTGTATGGTACTTTTCGGAATAGTTACCTTTTTAGATGGGTTTCTCTAAATTCGACTGGTGTAGTTTCTATATTTTTTTTGAAATAACGAATGAAATAAGCGGGGTCTTCAAATCCTAATTCTTGACCAATTTCTTTGATCGATAAATTTGTATACACTAAAAGTCGTTTGGCCTCTAATAATATCCTATCATTAATCATTTCTTTAGGCAATTTACCCAATACTTTGGATGTGGCTTGACCCAATCGCTTTTCTGAAATAAAAATCATAGTTGCATAATCATTTACACTCTTCAACTTCGTGTAATTAATTTCCAATAAATCCCGAAACAATAAAGTATAATCAAGGTCTATACTTTTTTTGAACTCTATGAAACCTTGCTTATGCTTTTCTCTTTCTGCAAGTAGAAGAAAATTATAAAGCAAGTTTTTTAAAATAATATGTTTAGAATTGTCGGTAGGCAGGCTCAATTCCTCATTTATGTTTTTACATATAGCAGTGAATTTTTCAAAATCTGGTTTATCAAGTTTTATATTCGGCTTATTGGCAAGGTCATTAAATAAGATACTACTTCTTAAAAACTTAGTATCACTTTCTATGGTATAAAAAAAATCT
>CANCPA010000146.1 GCA_947379895.1 Chitinophagaceae bacterium
TTTAGTATGTCCCACTCTAAATCCTTGTGCATCTTTATAGGAATGAATACTTTTATCATTTCGTATGACTCTTACTTCCCGATGATACCATTTTCTACTATCCCCTACATAATCATAAGTGCCATAAAAATGGGTGTATTTAAACAATAGTCCTTGCACTTTTAGGTTGTCCTTATATTTCTCAAACCCTTTTTTTATATTTGGATAATATTTTTCATGAATCACCTCATCTCCCTGAATATAAACTGCCCAAGTACTAGAGGGGTCAATCAATGCAAAAGCCTTATCTGTTTCAACGGCTAAAACTCGACCACCACTCCGAAGGCTTTTATCCCAAACAGAGTGATGAATCTTTATTTTAGGATCATTTATTTTATTGATAATTCCTACCGTATCATCATCACAATCACCCACCAAAACAATCATTTCGTCAACAAGGGGCAAAACAGACTGAATAGCTTCTACAATGGGATACCCATTTATTATTGCATTCTTAATGAATGTAAAGCCAGAAACCTTCATAAATAAACAGTTTGAATGTTTGCAAAAAAAAGGAATTATGCTATTCAAGTTTCATGAAATACTTAAACTAGTGTTATTAACGTGATTAACGGTGATGGAATAACTTTAAAATTGACTGTTATTTATTTTATCAATAATTGCTTATGGTTAAATAATCTCTTTTAAAAAGTAGGAGTAGTTTATTTTATTATCAGAATTCTAATCTTTAAAGATACTGTGAATAAATTTCCTTTGTCAATTGCTCGCACCCATTAACTTTGAAAAAAATGAAGTATAACTTTATCACAATCGAGGGGAATATTGGCGCAGGGAAAACAACCCTAACACATCTTTTGGCAAAGCATTTTAATGCGAGAATTATTTTAGAAGAGTTTGCTGACAATCCCTTTCTCCCCAAATTTTATAAGAATCCTGCTCAATATGCATTTCCATTGGAATTGTTTTTTATGGCGGAACGCTTTAAGCAAATGAAGGAATTACTACATCAGAAAGACCTTTTTCAGCATATTACAGTCTCCGATTATTTGTTTACTAAATGTTTATTGTTTGCAAAGGTGACTTTGCCTGAAGAGGAATTTCGTTTGTATCAACGTCTATTTGACATCATAGATCAACAAATGGCTGTTCCTGATATTTTAATTTTTTTACATGCACCAATATGGAAACTTCAAGGAAATATTAAAAAGAGAAACAGGGTTTATGAACAACAAATTCCTGATGACTATTTAATTAAGATACAAGAAACCTACAGCAGCTATATTAAAGAACACGGATTAAAAACAATATTTATTGATGCAACAAATGCAGATTTCTTAGGAAATCCTGCTCACTTACAAGTTGTTTTAGATGCTTTAGAAAACGAAGATTCCGCTTTGAACTCTTATTATACACTTCCTTAGTAATCGAAAAGTTTAAGATTTTATAGTTTCTTTTGCCATTTTGAATGGTATTATTGCACTCTACGTTCTATTTCACACATAATTATGAATAAATACGACGCTTTCGCAGCACCTAAAGTGCCTGAATTTAGAAACTTCTTATTGGGAAGATTCTTATTTATTATGGGACTACGTATGCTTGGAACATTAGTGGGATGGTGGGTATATGAATTAACAAATGAACCATTCGCCATAGGACTAATTGGCCTCAGTGAAGTAATACCGGCAGTTTCTCTTGCACTTTATGCCGGACATATCATCGATATCAGCGAAAAGAGAAAATTGATGCTAACGGGTGTTTCTCTTTATTTTGTGTCAGTTTTAATGTTGATAGTATTATCTACTAAAATATCCTTAGATATGCTTACCAACCATATCACCGTGTTTTGTATCTATATAATAATATTTTTTACTGGAATCTTAAGGTCGTTTACTAGTCCTGTTTTTAATACGATAATGCCAACTACTGTTCCAAAAGATATCTTACAAAATGCAGTTACCTGGAATCAGGGTTCTTGGCTATCAGCCTCTGTATTCGGGCATGCAGGTGTAGGATTTTTAATTGCAGGAGTAGGAAATACAGGGGCACTAATCGTAGTTGCCGCTTTAACTGTAGTTGGCTTTTGTTTATTGTACAAGTTGCCCAAAAAACATTCCTTGAATAAAACGAGCGAGAAGAATACGTTAGAGAGTGTGAAGGAAGGGTTGAATTATGTTTTTAAAACAAAAGAATTATTGGGAGCACTTTCTTTAGATTTGTTTGCAGTATTATTTGGTGGTGCAGTTGCCATGATTCCTGTTTTTGCAAAAGATATATTAAAAGTAGGTCCGATTGGATTTGGATGGTTAAATGCTGCAGCGGATATTGGATCGGTCGTTGTTATAGTTGGACTGACGTTTTTACCAATAACTTCAAAGCAAGGTAAAAAATTGATGTATGTAATTGCAGGATTTGGTTTATCAATCATCCTTTTTGCATTGTCAAAAATATTTTGGATTTCATTTTTAGCCTTATTAATGAGTGGTGTTTTAGATGGTATCAGCATGATTATTAGGGGTACGATTGTACAATTGAAAACACCCGATAACATGCGAGGGCGAGTTATGAGTGTCAATTCGATGTTTATTAACAGTAGTAATGAATTTGGTCAGTTTGAGAGTGGTGTTGCTGCTAGAATGTTAGGTGTTGTTCCCTCAGTAGTTTTTGGTGGATGTATGACCTTGTTGGTTGTAGGCATTACTTGGTTTAGGGCAAAGTCGCTTAGAGATATGGAGTACTAGTATAGATTTTTTGGTGCATAAAAGTTTTTCGCTGACTGTTAAACCCTATAAGGGCTTCAAGCCCCTTATAGGTTTGGTAATACCATAATTTAAACGAAAAACTTTTATGCACACGATTTTTTGCATACCCATTTTTTAATATACATTTGCGCCTTGTTTGCCAATTTGGTGTTTCTTTTTTATTTAAAATGAAGCATGATTTAGCCATTTGTTTAAATGCTTTTAATGAAAAAACGACCCCACTCTTAAAGGATACGGAGATTTTTAATTATTTAATTATTAGTTTCATTTTTAAAATCATTGTACAATTTTATAAAATATTTATAGCAACAAGCCGAATTGTTTGTTAGCACGCTTATTAAGTTGAATTCATGGAAAGAAAAATAATTTACTTAGTCAATCCAATTTCTGGCACTCAAAAGAAGGATGATATCAAAGAAATGATCATCGATATAACAACACAACAGAAAGTCACTTTCGAAATTATACCAACGAATGCTAGTGGAAATTACGATTTTCTTAAGGATAAGATTAGGGCTGAAAGGATTACTGATGTGGTTATTGTAGGCGGCGACGGTACTGTAAATCAAATTGTAAATGCCATACATAATTCTGTTGCAGTAAATTTTGGTATAATACCTGTTGGTTCAGGAAATGGACTTGCTTATGCAGCAGGCATACCTAAGAAACCGAAAGATGCGATTCATCATCTTTTTGTTGGCGAGGCAAAATATGTGGATGCCTTTACTGTAAATAATCACTTTTCTTGTATGTTGAGTGGCATTGGCTTCGATGCGCAAGTTGCACAGGATTTTGCAGCAAGCAGTTCGCGAGGCTTGTTAACATATACTCATCAAAGTCTTCTAAACTTTTTTAAGGCGCAACCCTATCAGTTTGAAGTTACAGTTGATGACTTTACATTTTTTACCGAATCATTTTTTATAAGCATTGCAAACGGAAATCAATTTGGTAATAATGTTACAATAGCTCCGATGGCAAATCTTAGTGATGGTCTTTTAGATATAGTAATAGTTCAGAAGATGAGTAAAACTAAATTACCTTTTGCTGTATTTCGTCAAATAAGAGGTAATAATAAGCTTGAAAGTTTAGTGGATGAAATAAGCACTAAAAACGTTTTGTATTTTCAAACACCAAATTTGTCAATCAAAAATTTAAAATTGGCACCACTTCATATCGATGGAGAACCAACTAAAACAGAGCTTGAAATAAAAATTAATGTAATAAAAGATTGCTTTAAACTAATTCAGTAGTATAATAATTCACTTGAAAGAAAAGGTTTTGATATAATTTGAAATTATTTCACTGAAAAATCAAATTATTTTAAATTATTAATAATTAAGTTGGCTATTTCAATTCAGCTCCCTATATTTGCACCCCATTAAAGGATGGTGCGGTAGCTCAGTCGGTAGAGCAAAGGACTGAAAATCCTTGTGTCGCCGGTTCGATCCCGGCTCACACCACTTAGATCGAAAGAGAAGCTCACTATAAAAAGTGAGCTTTTTTTATGATTACCAATGAGTTATACTAATATTCCGTAAAAAGAGCTAGTCAAATATACAGAATAGATTTTGATAGTTTTACTGTTTTCTAAGGTTATTTTGACTCATTTACGGGATCAAAAACGGGATCAAAATAAGTGATCCAAAAATCCTAAACACCAATGTAATCTAAACAGAAACATAATCACTCCAATTATTCAATCTTTATCACCCACTTTTTAAAAATAATCAATACTTTATAAAAGTTTCTTTAATTCCCATAAGTGGAGGAAAAAAGTGTTTTATACCAAAATCTCTTTACTTTGTACCTTATACTACATAAACTACAAATGACTGGAGAACTAAGAAGTAAGATTGACAAAGTATGGGAAGCCTTTTGGACAGGTGGATTATCCAACCCAATCACCGTAATAGAACAGATGACTTTTCTGTTATTTATACGAAGGCTTGACGAAATTCATACACAACGGGAACAAAAAGCTACTTTCCTACATAAAGATATAGAACAACCGATCTACACAAATGAACAATACGAACTTAGGTGGACTTACTTCAAAAACACCGACCCAGATGTCATGTATAAGCTGTTTACCAAAGAAAACGGTGTATTCGACTTCTTAAAAAATATGGGGAATACTGATAGTGCTTTCTCTACCTATATGAAAGGAGCCACCTTTATGATTCCCACACCTAGATTATTAGCACAAGTGGTAGATATGTTAAGTGGTATTCCGATGGATGACCGTGATACAAAAGGAGATGTATACGAGTACTTATTAAGTAAGATAGCTTCGGCAGGTCAAAACGGACAGTTTAGAACACCACGACATATTATCAGATTAATGGTTCAGCTATTACGCCCCACTTTAGAGGATATTGTTTGTGATCCAAGTTTTGGTACAGCAGGTTTTCTTGTAGAAACAGGTGAGTATCTACGGAAACATTATCCTAACGAAATGATCCAACCCGACAAACAAAAACATTTTCAGGAAAAGTTGTTCATGGGTATGGAGTTCGACCCAACCATGATTCGTATTGGAGCTATGAATCTAATGTTACACGGAATAGAACAACCGAACCTGATAGCGGTGGATGCACTCAGTGAGAGTAACCAAAGTTTTACAGAGAAAGCTACCATAGTATTTGCTAATCCTCCTTTTAAAGGTTCCTTAGATAAGGAATCTGTTGATCTTAAACTGTTGGGAATTATAGATAGCAAAAAAACAGAACTATTGTTTTTGGGGTTAATTGTAAAAGGGTTAAAGCTAGGAGGACGAGCAGCGGTCATTATTCCTGATGGTGTATTATTTGGTAACAGTAACGCTCATCAGATTATCCGTAAGGAACTGATAGACAACCAAAAACTAGAAGCAGTTATATCTATGCCGAGTGGGGTGTTTAAACCTTATGCCGGAGTGAGTACGGGTATCCTGATATTTACCAAGACAAATAGTGGTGGTACGGATAACGTTTGGTTTTACAATATGACAGCCGATGGTTTAAGCCTAGATGATAAACGTAGTCCTATAACAGATAATGATTTACCCGACATCGTAGAACGTTGGAACAAACGAGCGGAAGAAACTAACCGAGTAAGAACAAATAAGAGTTTCTTTGTTCCTGTAGAAGAAATACAAAAGAATAACTACGATCTAAGTATTAACCGATATAAGGAAGTGGTTTATGAACAAAAGACATATCAGAAACCTACCATTATCATACAAGAGATTGAGGAGATTGATGAAGAGCGGGCGGATTTATTGGATCAACTTAAAACTATGTTGTTATGAGTTGGGAAAAGGTGAAGCTAGTTGAATTATGTATAATGAATAGTGGTGGTACTCCAAGAAGGGGTAATGATCATTATTACGGAGGAGATATACCTTGGGCTAAAATAGGTGATATTGAAAACTCAAAACAAGGATATATTACCTCTACTGTTGAAAATATTACAAAAGAAGGTTTAAAGTCAATCGGCAACAAGATTTTTCCTAAAGGAACTCTTTTATTAGCATTATATGGTTCTGTAGGTAAAACAGCTTTTGCTGGAGTAGAGCTTTCTACTAATCAAGCTATATTAGGAATCAAAATTAAAGATGAAAAAAAACTTGATAGAAGGTATTTAAAGTATTGGTTTGAGGTTACAAAAGAAATATTACTGAATAGAGCTGTAGGTGGTACACTCCAAAATATCTCATTAGGTATTGTAAAGAATCTTGAAATCCCCCTTCCTCCTTTAGAAGTACAAAAACAAATAGCTGACACATTAGATAAAGCAGATGAACTAAGAAAAAAAGATGAGTTACTACTAAAGAAGTATGATGAACTAGCACAGTCCATCTTCTATGATATGTTTGGTGATCCTGTAGAAAATGAGAAGGGGTGGGAAAAGAAGAAGTTAAAACTTTGTGTAGATGGTAAATATGGGATAAAAGCTGGTCCTTTTGGTTCATCCTTAAAGAAAGAATTTTACGTTGATAGTGGTTATAAGATTTATGGACAAGAACAAGTAATAGCGGATGATTTAGAAATAGGAAATTATTATATAGATGAAACAAGGTATAGATCATTAGAAACCTGTAAAGTACAATCAGGAGATGTGTTAATTAGCCTTGTAGGTACATATGGTAAAGTAGCGGTAGTACCAGAAGTTTTTGAAGAAGGGATAATAAATCCTCGATTAGTTAAAATAACATTTAACCAGAAAATATATAATCCATATTTCTTCAAATATTTATTTGCTACATCTGGAACTAAAGAAAGTCTAAAGGGTGTTACTAGAGGAGGAACAATGGATATAATCAACGGAGGAATACTTAAAGAGTTAGAACTTATAGTTCCCCCTATTATTGTACAAAATGATTTTATAAGAAAAATAGATTACACAAAAAAATGTAAAGAACTGATTTTAAAAGCAGACTCTAATCGTTTGTTTGATTGTTTATTAAACCAGTATTTCTCATGACTTCCAACTTTCAATATATAACCAATAGTAGCTTTAGTCAGCTATCCCCTACACTAAAAGAAGCGGAAAAATATGTGTTTACTGCCTCAGGGTATTCGGCTGTACTCTGTAGAAAGAGTTTAGAAGAATGGATACATTGGTTATATGAAAACGATAGTGAGTTAACACTACCCTATGATAACTCCCTTAATTCACTATTACATAATCAAGATTTAAAAAACCTATTAGCTCCTTCCATATTCAAACAGGTAAACTTAGTTAGGAAGTTGGGTAATGAAGCGGTTCACGCTTCTGTCAAGATACAACCCGAAGAGTCTTTACACGTTCTACAAATCCTACACAACTTTACAGGATGGGTAATGAATATCTACAGCGAAGTAGATATAAACATACCCCCCTTCGATACTTCCCTAATACCACAGGAACCACCTACCCTACAGTATAAGGAACGGATTGCAGCATTAGAAGAACAATATCAGAAAGCACAGGATCTAATCAAACAGAAGGAAGAAGAGCTGATAAGGTTACAAGCTATAAAGGTTCAGCATACTAAACTACCACCTCCCCCCGACCCTAACGAAAAGGTAACTAGGGAAATGTATATTAATCTATTACTTAGGGAGTCAGGGTGGAATCCTAAAGGATTAAATGTAGCGGAATATCCTGTAAAAGGTATGCCAACAGGAGACGGAAAGAACAATGGTCCTGGTTATGTTGATTATGTACTTTGGGGAGATAACGGAAAACCTTTGGCTGTTGTGGAAGCGAAAAGAACAAGTAGGGATTCTAGGGTGGGTTCTAATCAAGCTAAGTTATACGCTGATTGTTTGGAGAACACATTTGGTCAAAGACCTATTATCTTTTATACCAATGGTTTTGAAACCTATATATGGGATGATAAAGTACCTTACGCACCCAGAGAAATATTCGGTTTCTATAAAAAGGATGAGCTCGAACTACTCATACAGAGAAGAACCACACGAACATCTATTGTTCAAGCCCCAGTTGATAACAATATTGTGGATAGATACTATCAGATAGAAGCTATCAGAAGTGTTGCCACTGTATTGGAAAAAAAGGGTAGAGAAGGATTATTGGTGATGGCTACAGGTACGGGTAAAACAAGGACGGCAGCAGCTTTAGTAGATGTTTTGAGTAAAAGTAATTGGGTAAAAAGGGTGTTGTTTCTAGCGGATAGAAATGCTTTAATATATCAAGCTAAAGGTGATTTTACTAACCATCTTCCTAATCTATCTGCCGTAAATCTTGGGGAAGAAAAAGATAATGCAACAGCTCGGATCGTTTTCAGTACCTATCAAACCCTGATTAATCAGATAGATAAGGAATACGATGGTGAACAAAGACACTTTGGGGTGGCACACTTCGACCTCATCATCTTTGACGAAATACACCGTTCTGTTTATAACAAGTATAAAGCCATCTTTCAATATTTCGATGGGTATCGTATTGGACTAACCGCCACCCCAAAAGCGGAAGGAGACAGGGACACTTATCACCTGTTTGGATTAGAACCCAATATGCCGACATATGCTTATGAGTTAGATGATGCAGTAGAACAGAACTTTTTAGTTCCTCCAATGAGTGTATCTGTACCCATTAAGTTCCATCGGGATGGGATTAAGTACAATGAGTTAAGTAGAGAAGAACAGATCCAATATGAAGAGATGTTTGCTGATCCTATAACAGGAGAATTCCCAGATGAGATAAACAATACCGCTTTAAATACTTGGCTTTTTAATGAGGACACGGTTGATCATGTTTTGGGATTCCTAATGGAGAATGGGATAAAAGTAGCCGGTGGAGACCGGTTAGGTAAAACTATCATCTTCGCTCGTAGTCACAAACACGCTCTATATATTAAGGAACGATTTGACAAACAGTATCCACAGTTTGGTGGACACTTTTGTAAAGTGATAGATAACTATGAAGAGTACGCCCATAAAATACTAAGTGACTTTAAAAAGAAGGATGGTAATCCACATATAGCTGTATCTGTGGATATGTTAGATACAGGGATAGATGTACCAGAAATAGTGAACCTTGTATTTTATAAACCTATTCGGTCGAGTGCTAAGTTTTGGCAGATGATTGGTAGAGGAACACGACTCTGTAAAGACCTTTTTGGTCCAGAACAGGATAAGCAGCACTTTATCATCTTTGATTTTTGTGAAAACTTTGAGTTCTTTGGAAACAAACCAAAAGGTTTAGATCCCAAAAGAACTAAATCAATAACTGAAAGACTGTTTGAACAACGATTAAAGATTACTTTCCTTCTAAACAAAAAGGGGGATAGTGCTTCTTTAGAATATTCAGAAGAGTTGAAAACATACTTATTCAAACAGGTGGAGAGATTAGAAGAAGATAGTTTTTTGGTCAGACAACATTGGAGGGTAGTGGAAAAATATCGAGACATCTATCGGTGGAATGGTTTGAATGAATTGGATGTTAAAGAGTTGTTAGACCATGTAGCACCTTTAGTTTTTGAGGAAGGAGAAGACGAGGAAGCAAAAAGGTTCGACAACCTTTGTTATAATCTACAGCTTGATTATATACTAAAAGGAAGTGTAGGGGAAAACCTAATGAATGAGACCATTAGTATAGCCGCGTCACTGAGTAAAAGAGGAGCTATACCATTGGTAAACGCTAAAATGACACTCATTAAAGAGGTTCAGACCGCTAAATATTGGCAAGAACAAACGGTAAGTAAGTTTGAACACCTACGAAAGGAACTACGGTTACTGATAAGATTCATAGAGAAAAATGCGGGAATGGTACTGTATTCAAACTTTGATGATACGGTGTTGAATATGGTTTCCGAACCTCAATATGTGGTGGGTGGAAACAGTTTGGAACTCTACAGAAAGCGGATGACAGAATACATACAAAAGAACAGACACCATATTACAATCCACAAACTACGGACAAATCAACCTATAAGTAAATCGGAACTACAGGAACTAGAGAAGATGCTGTTTGAACAGGGGGAAATTGGTACACACGAACAGTTTGTAAAGGTGTATGGAGAACAACCATTAGGAAAGTTTATCCGATCTATAGTTGGATTAGATCAGGTGGCGGTAAATGCTGCATTTGGTAAGTTTATTAACAACCCAAGTTTGAATGCTGCTCAGATAAGGTTTCTGAACTTAGTAATACAATACCTAACTATAAACGGAGCAGTTGATACAGATAATCTTTTTAGATCACCATTTACGGATATAGCCGACAATGGATTACTAGGTGTATTCAATCAACAAGAAGCCAAAGAGGTAGTAGAACTGATTGATAATGTGAATAGGAAAGCGGTGGCGGTGTAATACATATAAAGGATATTGTATACACATTTGTTGTATAAAACGTATTATAATACATTTGTCTTTTATGTTTATATATGGAGGAAGGAAAAGTAACACAGATAATCAAAGCTGAATGTCTTACATCAGATAAAGTAACATATACAATAACTGACGGAAACGAACATCATATAACCATAAAAAGGGACGGTAATAACCATACGTATCTTTCAGATGTATTAATTGAATTACCTCATGGTTTAATACATAAGGATGAGACAGGGATGGGAGCAACATCTTTGGAGCTCCAGACTCCAAGAAACTCTATTATTGTTGAACCAATCAAAATTACAGCTTCCTCTAAAGCGTTTTCACACACTAAATCAGCAACAGATAAGGTACTTTATGTAGGTAGTGAAACGATGTTTCATAAAAAAAAGATTTCAAAAAAAGAAATAGAAGCATACGTAAACAACCCCAAAATAACACATAAGAAAATTATAGTTGTAGCTGATAGTCTCCAAAGAGTAATTGACGTAATAGGAAATAATGTATTTAAAAACTATTTTTTACTTATAGATGAGGTTGATTCCTTTCAAATGGATTCTACCTTTAGAAAAAGTATGGATGAATGTATTGAATACTATAAGAAGTTTGATAAAACTAATAGATGTATGCTGTCAGCAACTTTGAATGATTTTTCTGACCCCATTTTAAATATGGAAGAAAAGACTGTAATAGAGTATGATAAGATTACCACAAGAAACATCCACATTATTAGGTCAGAATCAACAGAACTTATTGGGAATACAGCTGATATGATAGCGGAGCTTTTGAAAACCTACCCAAATGATAAGATAATGGTAGCTTTTAACTCAGTAAAAGGTAGTAACGAGATAGCTGAGTATTTAAATACAAAAGGTATCATAAGTGAAAGTGATTTAAAGATACTCTGTAGCAAAGCTAGTAAAGACAAAGTTACAAAATACTATTCAGAGCTTGATAGAGAGCTTTTACCCAGTAAAGTGAACTTTGTTACTTCCGCATATTTTTCTGGGTTTGACTTAAAAGAAGATTACCACTTGATTTCTGTTTCGAGTAATACAAGTCCGAGTAGTTCACTTTCTGATAAAAGAGTTAAACAAATAGCTGGAAGATGTAGAACTCCTAATAAGATATTATCTGAAACAGTAATTTATGATTTAGCTAATTTTGAAGTTGACTATGTACTTCCTACTAAAGAACTACTTATAAAAGATGCCAATGTACAGTTAGATTCTCTAAAATGTTTAGAAAAACATTATTCTAAAAGTCCTACACTTAAAAGAATACACAATGTTATTGTTAATCAAATGATAGAAGCTTTAGAAGGTCAAAAATATGGATTTATAAAGAAAAATGAAAAAACTGACACTGTAGATATATCTTATCTAAATATAGATGCATACTTAGAAAGCTCTACCAATCAATACGAATTATACAGTGAAAAAGAACAGTTATACAAAAAACTAAAAAGTCAAAATCATACAGTTACAAATGAATTTAAGAAGTCTAACACGCTTGTTCCAAAGATTGATGTAAATAAAACAGACAGGAATGTAAAGTTTAAAGAAGTTATTACTATGCTTAGGTCGCATCCTAAAGATGAAGATCTTCAAATGTTATTAAAGGGTAGTCAGTTAGATAATCTTCAGAAAAAAGTTGTAGAAAACTACAGTAATTTATACTCTTATATAGATAGTGATAACTTAATAGATAATATTGAGAAAATGAAAGTGGATCATGACGAAAGAGCTTTAAATAATTTATTTGTTTCAGCCTATTTTTCTATTTTGCCTACAGATCATCAATTTAAGAGTAG
>CANCPA010000147.1 GCA_947379895.1 Chitinophagaceae bacterium
CTTCGTCATATTGAACGTAATTCCTGCCTATTATTCCTAATCCCTGCTGATAGCAATGACCATAAAAGGGAATTTGCCATCTTATTAAATGACTTGGAAGAATACAATCCTGAATTGTTGCAGAAAGACTTCATTATTGCAGTTAGTAAAAGTGACATGCTTGATGACGAATTAAAGGAGGCTATCAGCAATGAATTGCCAAAGGATATTCCACACTATTTCATATCTTCTGTTACAAACAAAGGCTTAATAGAATTGAAAGATGCACTTTGGGAGACGTTGAATAAGCCAATATAGTTCAATTATGTCCTCAATAAACTTATTTTGAATTTGTAGATAAACAGTTCATTACTAAATAATGAGGTTTGAATTGAAATATAAATATTCTAAAAAATCACTTTGGATAACGTTCATTCAGTTTTAGCAAATACTTATTAAATCACTATTGTCCGAGATAAATATTGAGAAAAAAGGTGTAAAAGGGGGCAGGTAGCCCCCTTTTTTGTTGGTTTGCTGTTACCACACATTAAACCTTCAATTATGAACAAATCTACGTCTTATCTCGGACAGCACATTCTGTCCCAAATACTTTCTTTATGCCCCAAAAATGAACTTGCCTTCATTTTTATCAAGACGAAATCGGACTATAAAGTTAAGCGTCTAAAGTCTTGGGAACACTTCGTGACCATGATGTTTTCAGTCCTTTCAGGATGCACATCATTACGTGAAACCTGTATGGGGCTTGAAGCCTACGAAGGAAAACTCAACCACATCAATATCAAAAAAGTTCCACCCCGAAGCACCCTGTCCGATGCAAACAAACGTCGCCCATCACTTGTCTTTCAGGAGATTTTCAACCACTTGAACAGCAAGTACAAAGGCTCTATCTCGGACAGCACCCTGCCAAAATCAGTGCTTGAAAACCTCTTTTTAGTGGATTCAACCGTGTTTTCGTTGTTTAAGGCAATACTCAAAACAACAGGGAGACATTCTTCCAATGGGAAGAAAAAGGGTGGAATAAAAAAGAATACAATGCTGAAAGGGACTACCCTAATGCCTGTCCTAGTTCAGTTTAATGCTGCCGCTGACAATGACCAACAATTCCTTCAATTTATCCTGTTGCCAAAAGGTTCGTTCCTAACATTCGATAAGGGATATAACAACTATGTAAAGTTTGCGGCATTTACAGCGTCCGGTGTATATTTTATAACAAGGCAAAAGGGGAATGCAAAATATATAAGTGTAAGCGAGAGGATTCTGACAGATGAAATGCCTGCTGCCATATTAAAGGATGAGACAATAGCACAAAAATATAAAGATGCAGAAGGTAAAATTCAAATCCTTCAACTACGTAGGATAGCATGGTGGGATGCGGAGGGTAAAAGGGTTTATGAATTCATCACCAACAATTTTGAATTGGAAGCACAGGTAATTGCAGACATTTACAGGTACAGGTGGCGTATTGAATTGTTCTTTAAAAAGCTAAAGCAGAACTTTCCACTCTATTACTTTTTGGGAGACAACCAAAATGCGATTGAAATTCAGATATGGTGTTCCCTAATTGCCCTTTTACTATTGAGCCACATCCATTACCAAAACAAATCCAAGATGGCTTTTAGTAATATGGTGTCCATATTAAGAATGCACCTTCCGAGTTATATCAGTATTAAGGAATTACTGGCATTGCACAATAAAAAGCGGGAAAGAAATCAGAAAGTTGAACCCGAAACTTGCGACCTGTTTGCTCAATAATAGGCCCCCTGCTTTTCATTTTAAAAATGCGACTCAATGATATCAACGGTTTCAGACGAAAAAATCGCATTTTTTAATTTATCTCGGACAATAGTGATTTTTTATAGTTTCAAACGCAAATAATGTCGTAATTACGGTACTTCAAGCCTTCATTTTAATATTTTAATACCAATATTTAATACTAACGGTACTTTCAACCCTTGATTCGCATTATTAACTCACCTTACGCATAGATTGAAACAAATGTTTTTTGTCTTTTTTTATTTCTATTGCCATAAAGAAACTAAGTCGCAAAGGCACTAAGTTCTTTAAAGCACTTCTTAAGTATCAATATTTCATTTTTTCTTTGAGCTACTTTGAGTATTTGTGTCTTTGTGTTGAAGAATATAAATTAGACTTAATATCCTTTATTAATTGTTGCGTAAAGTGAGTAACTTAAATAACTTGCCTTTAAGTTATCAACTAAACCTAAATACACCACAAATTATCACACGCTCATAGTTCATAATTCATAATTCATCACTCTTTACCAATCACCTCTTTGTAACTTTCCCTCAATGCCATTACCTTTACCGCTTAGATATTAGTTGTTGTTATGAATTTGAATGTGTTGTTAGAGCAATATCAAGGCTTTCCAAATATTTCACGGCTTACGGACAGGTTATTATTTGCAGATGCGCAAAAACTATTTCTTAAAGATTTAAAAGGAAGTAGTGCCGAATTCGTTGTAAGCAGTGTTTTCGCCCATCCTAAAACTCAGGGGCTAAATCACCTGATTGTATTGCCCGATGCAGAGGAAGCCGCCTATTTTCATAACACACTAGAAAACCTCACGAGTGCTCTAGACCTATTCTATTTTCCTTCCTCTTTCAAGACAAAAAAGAATTTTCGCTTACTCAACTCCTCACATGTAATGCTACGTACAGAAGCATTGACTAAGTTGGCAAATGGTGGCAATAAGAAGATAATCATTACATATCCCGAAGCAATCTTCGAGAAAGTTGTACTTCCAAAGACTTTAAGCGGTAATATCATCTCCATAAAATCTAATGATTCTATAAATCTTGATGGTTTGATGGAATTGTTTGTGATGTATGGGTTTGAGCGGACTGACTTTGTTTATGAACCCGGACAATTTGCCTTGCGAGGAGGTATTCTAGATATTTATTCATTTGGAAACGAAAAACCCTATCGGGTAGAACTATTTGGCAATGAGGTGGATAGTATACGGATATTTGACCCCGAAACACAATTGAGTGAGCGAAAGATATTGCAGGTAAGTATCATCCCAAATGTAGAGACACAATTCGAAACAGGAGATAAAGTTTCCCTTTTAGAGTTTCTTCCTGAAAACACAGTGGTATGGCTGAAAGATTGGGATTTGATAAAGGGTATCATCGAAGAAACGGAACTTGATTTAGGTATTTTTCTAGAAAGATTCGCCTCAGAAACTGAATTAAAGAAACTTGCCATTCAAAATAGGCATCCAAAAGCTAAAGTAATTGATACCGATGAGGACGATGACGATACGAAAATATTAAAGGATGTAAATCTTCAGGACTTTACCCCCGTTGCAACTCTCGAAAGGCAGATGCAACAAAGGCATATTGTAGAATTTGGTTTTAAACAATATTTTGGTGTAGGGGCAGGCTTAGTCCAAGACCTTGACCAATCCATCATTTCATTTCACACCAAAGCACAACCTTCATTTAATCGACAATTTAAGTTATTAATTGAAGATTTGAAGGCACATGAAGTCAATCAATATGCTATCTACATCTTTGCCGAGCAGGCAAAACAATTGGAAAGGTTGCATAGTATATTCAAAGACCTCAGTACTGAAATTAATTTTGTTCCCGTTGCAACGTCTATTCATGAAGGATTTATTGATGATGATTTAAAAGTGGTTTGTTACACTGACCATCAAATATTTCAGCGATACCATAAATACAAAGTAAAACAAGCCTATAACAAAAACAAAGCACTCACTTTAAAGACACTCCGTGACTTACAGCCGGGAGATTTTGTGACGCATATCGATCATGGTGTAGGCACATATAGTGGTTTGCAGAAAATAGAAGTGAATGGGAAATTACAAGAGGCAGTACGGATTATCTATAAAGACAGCGATATATTATATGTAAACATCAACTCTCTTCATAAAATATCAAAATACACAGGCAAGGAAGGTACAGTGCCGAAGGTGAATAAGTTGGGCAGTGATGTATGGAATAAGCTAAAGGAAAAAACAAAGGTGAAGGTGAAAGAAATTGCCTTCGATTTGATTAAACTCTATGCTGAGCGAAAATCACAACAGGGATTTGCCTTTACTCCTGATAATTATATGCAAATAGAATTGGAGGCAAGTTTCATGTATGAAGATACTCCTGACCAAGCAAAAGCAGTTGCCGATGTGAAGAAAGATATGGAAAGTTCGAGTCCGATGGACAGATTGGTTTGTGGCGACGTGGGCTTTGGTAAAACAGAGGTGGCCATCCGTGCGGCTTTCAAGAGTGTGACTGATGGGAAACAAGCAGCAGTTTTGGTACCTACCACTATCCTCGCCTTTCAACACTATAAAACATTCAAGGATAGATTAAAGGATTTTCCTGTTACAGTTGATTATGTGAATCGTTTTAAGTCGGCAAAGGAAAAGAAAGAAACTTTAGAGAAACTAGCTGAAGGGAAAATTGATATCATCATTGGAACACATGGATTATTGGGTAAAGAAGTAAAGTTCAAAGACCTTGGCATGATGATTATTGATGAGGAACAGAAATTTGGGGTGGGACATAAGGAGAAATTAAAGACACTGAAAACAAGTGTGGATTGCCTTACGCTGACAGCCACTCCAATTCCAAGAACATTGCACTTTAGCTTGATGGGCGCAAGGGATTTGAGTATCATCAATACGCCACCACCAAACAGACAACCGATTCAAACCGAAGTACAAGTCTTTAATGATGACTTCATTCGCGATGCAATCTATTACGAAACAAATCGGGGAGGACAGGTATTTTTCATTCATAATAGGGTACAAGGACTAGGAGAAATGGCGGCTTTGATACAGGCACAATGTCCGGATATCAGCATTGGCTTTGCACACGGACAGTTAGAAGGGCATGAATTAGAAGAAAGAATTCTAGATTTTATCGATAAGAAATACGATGTATTGGTATGTACCAATATCGTGGAGAGCGGAGTGGATATTGCGAACGTAAATACAATCATTATCAATAATGCCCACCACTTTGGACTTAGCGATTTACATCAATTAAGAGGCCGGGTGGGGCGTAGCAACAAGAAAGCCTTCTGTTATCTACTTGCACCTCCGTTGAGTACATTGCCAACAGATAGTAGAAAGAGATTGCAGACCTTGGAACAATTCAGTGATTTGGGGAGTGGATTTCAAATTGCTATGCGTGACCTTGACATTAGAGGTGCAGGGAATTTGTTAGGCGGGGAACAGAGTGGGTTCATGGCAGAGATTGGCTTTGAGATGTATCAGAAAATACTAGAAGAGGCCGTAAGGGAACTTAAAAGGACTTCATTTAAGGATCTGTTCAAAGAGGAAATTGCAGAACAAGATGATTATGTAACTGATTGTACGATTGATACTGATCTTGAAATATTGTTGCCAGATAGTTATGTAGAGAGTATCACTGAGCGTCTTTCACTTTACACACGCCTAGATAGCTGTGGGAATGAAGAAGAACTGATGGCATTTCATACAGAATTAATTGATAGGTTCGGGCCAATACCCAATCAAGTAGAAGATTTATTTACAACAGTCCGCTGCAGATGGGCAGCCGTAAAATTAGGCTTCGAAAAGATGAGTCTGAAAGAAAATTTGATGCGGTGTTATTTTATTAATAAGAATGACTCACCTTATTTTGAATCCTCTTTATTTAAGGGTATCTTAGGTTATATTCAAACAGGAACAAATAAAGCAAGACTAAAACAAACAGGAAAGAACTTTCTTTTAATAGTTGATGACATAAAAAATATGGGAGAGATGTTAAGATTCTTAACGCTGATGGTAAAGGGGGTGATAAAATAATACAGGGCTATAACTTATTCAAGGATTCTACCAAACCTTTAATGAAAGTTTCATTGATATCAGCATCACTATTTTTACCAAAGTACTCATTAACCTGATCCTTATAATCAATAAAAACTTGCTTTATAGATTTCTTTCTAAGCTCAAAGGACTTAAATGATTTTAGACTTGGGAAATAAACATAATAAGTAAATTCATCTACATATTCATCATAGTTATTACCTGATTCTGTTAGGCCGGTTGTGACATAATTAGCCTTTACAAATTTGGTTTTAACACTCCTTATCAACTTCAACTTAGATTCGGATGATAGAATAACCTGAAAGAAACGATTATTAAGTAAAGGAATTTTTTCGAAATTAAAATCAGTTCCATTAGAATTTAAAGAAAATGAATTGATAACATTATCATCTAATTCTATCACGGATGCACTATTCTTTAAAAGTAATAAATGATTATCTATTTTATCAAAATTGAATTGCCAATTATCATTTTGAAGTTTTGAACCATCTTGCGAAATTATTGCCCCTTTAGACCAACTTGCTAATAAATAACGTGACCCTTTTGTATCATCTTTAGAGGTGAAAATAGGTATTGAAGCCCCATTATAAAAAGTTCCTGTAGGCTTATCGCTTATAGAGTGAAAGGCTTCCATCTTTCCGGTACTAGTACTACGTATTCCGCTTGAATAACTAGTGCCATAATTTAAGTTCTGACTTGTTTTAAAATCTTCAAGACCATGACTAATATTATTTTGTTGAATTTGTGTGAGTACTTCAGATTTATTTGTCTTGATTTGTGTTGAAACAGAAACACTATCAAATTTATTCAATTTATCAGTCAATAGAATGTCAACAGGAGTTTTATATGATTTAAAAGTGGCGAACTTTTTATTGTATCCAACAGCTGAAATAACTATAGTATCATTTAAACTAAAACAAAACTTGAATTTGCCGTGACTGTCAGAAGTAGTAGAAATATTTTTACCATTAATCACAATACTTGCTTGTGCAATAGGAGAATTTCTAACGTCCAAAATTGTACCTGAAATACAGTTATTTAAATTTGTAGTCTGAGAAAATAGTCCATTAATAGCTACAAAATTTAAAACAACAAAAAATAGGATCTTTTTCATAATCTTAAGTGGAATAATTGATGTAAATAAAAAGAACTGCCCCAAAATGAGGCAGTTCTTTCAAATTAAGAATTCTAAACTTATTTATAATATCTATCAATACAATATCTATATGCAGAACCATTAAATACTACATATTGGAAAGTAAAGTCTTGCTTTACAACATCCGATTTTAAGATCTGCGGATAAGACGTTACGCTAATACCATTAGCATTAAAAATATTAGTTACATCTGAGCCATTAAAATCAAGTTTTAAATCACTGATTACACCGCTAGTATTTTTGAAACTTAAAACATATCTTGCTGTACCTGTATAATATCCACTTGCAACTTCAACTTGAGTAGAATTATCAGGTAACAATGAAGTTACATCTCCTTTGAAAGAAACACTACTAGGATTACCTGTACCATCCGCTGTATTGTAACGAGTAAAGTCCCAATTATACGAACCTGCTAAAGGATTATACAAGAAGTGAAAATATTTAGTCTTAAAATTACCACTAATATTTTGACCTTGTGCGTCAGTAATGCTTAAAGGAAGCATATAATTCTGAGTAGAAGTAAGTATTATCTTACTTGGATCAAAAGTAATATAAACAGTATCTAAATACTTTCCTGCTTTAAGAACCGTAGTTTTTGAAGTGAACGTATAACAAGAATCAGGCAACAAAAGGTATTGAGGATGCGAATCGTCGCCATCATTATTATAGGCAGTACGCAAGGCATCATTAATACCCAAAGTAATTGTTAAATTCTTGGATAGCGGACTACCATTTGCAGCCGCTAAATTAATAACAATGGGAACTGTTATTAAATCTGAAACTCCGGTTGTAGGAATGAAATCCTGTGCGAAGTTTTCCAACCCACTGTAGGGTATTTCTACAACAGTACCTAGGTCGAACAAACCACCTTTGGTATTGAGTGTAGTATCTTTTTTACAGCTAACAAAAATAGCCGCCAAACTGAAAACTGAAATTATAATTTTTTTCATAACTAATTTTTTTATTGTTTAATAAAGAAGACCTAAGGCATCCAGAATATTTTCGATGTAATAGCATCAATAGTACCTTGAGCATTTACGTTAGCAGAATTATAGCTATATTCTGAAGTTGGATACAAGAATCTATAAGGAATATGTGGTGCAGTAGTACCTGGATATATTGAAACAGGCAAATCAGCAGGAATACCCAATCTTCTCCAATCATTCCATGCAGACAATGGATTGTATGAATTTAAAGCAGCCCATTTTTGTGTAATAATTGTTTTAATTTTATCAGTAGAATTAATAAAGTCAGTATTATCGCCTGGCTGAGCTACATAAGTTGTAGCAGCAGTTTCATAATCAGGTACACCGAGCATATTGAACGATTCTGTTACACCCAAAACGTAGAAATCAGAGGCATTACCTGCTAAATAATTGCGTTGAACAGCCTCAGCTAATAAGAAATAACTTTCAGCAGCAGAAAATAAATAAGCAGACTGTTTAGGAGATGCTAGTAACCCTGAAGTTTGTACAGCTCCGTCAGGATTACCACCTATTGAAGAGATATCTGCATTATGTTCAAGTGCGGTGCTACCAAATACACGACCCTTTATTTTTCCACCACCATTTACAGTGTAGAATAAACTAACACGAGGATCATTTGTACTATTATAGAAACTTACAGCATATGCATTTGCTCTGAAATAAGCAGTGTTTCCTTGCTTACCACCTGTAGGTGTGTAACCAATATCTTGCCATAATGGATTTTGCTGATTAGTAGAACCATTAGAATAACCTGGGTTTTCAGCAGCATCATCACCTGTACCAATAAAATCGTCTGTTACAAGCCCTTTCAATTCTGCTTTTATGAAGGCATCACCATCACTAGTTTTTGTTAAATTAAGCAATAATCTTAATTTAATAGAATTTGCTAGCTTTTGCCATTCTGCCATATCACCCGCATAAACGCCATCATATTTCCCTGGATCATCAGAAGCTGAAGTAGCCTTATCAATTAATGAGATTGCTGTATCTAACTGTGCTACCAGGCTTTTATAAACCGTTTTAGCATCGTCATACCCTGGAGTTGTTGACGTTTCTCCGTTTAAAGCTTTTGAATAAGGAATATTATTGTACATATCAACTAGACGTTGAATGTGATATGCCTTCATAATTTTTGCAATTGCTAAATAATTAGCACCTGCAATTGTTTTTCCAGTATAATAGTTCTCTATATTCTTATAGTTTTTCAACAAAGGATAAGTCATATCCCAATTTGAAGCACCAAAATCTGTTGTAACATGATAATTCAATGTTGAGGAATTAGGGCTATAATCTCCACTGATTGCCCAATATCCCATGTAACAATCAAGAATGTCAGTACCAGAAGTAGAACCATCACCAGGATTTCCAGCAGCTATTGCAGCTGATTGAGATAAAGCATAAGACAAAATTAGTTGCGGATTCACCGTAACAGGTACATTGGGGTTTGTATTTATATCAAACGTCCCCTTTTTACAGCTAAGTGACATAAATGTCATAATTAGCGGCAAAGCATATAAAAATGATTTAAATCTTGTGTTCATAATAATTATTTTTATTTATTAATTAAAAAGTAAGGGCCAAAGAAGCACTAAATATACGAGATGGAGGAGACTGATTTTCTGAAGTTCTTCCGAGATCATTACCAGTACCTTCACTAAATTCAGGATCAGTCCAAATATTGCTTTTTGGAGTAATCATTAATAAATTACGACCAGAAACAGTAAATGTAGCGCTTTGAAGTACCTTAGTTTTCTTAATTAGGCTTTGTGGTAATTGATAAGCAATAGCAATTTCTCTAAGCTTAAATGCATCTGCACTTGTGATATAGTTAGTACCTACACTTCTATATAAACCTGGCCAGAAATTGAAATTAGCATCATCAACCATAATATTTGTATTAGGCGTTGATTTACCACTTGCATCAACTGTTACAGAGTTAGGGAATACAAAACGTTGTCTGTGAGTAGAAGCACTTGTAGCACTAATACCTGTAAAGTCCATATAATTACCGAGAGAGTTAAAGATCTTGTGTCCAGTTCTCAAATCAGCCGTAATTGTAAGCGTAAAAGCCTTGTAGGTTAAATTTGAAGTAAAACCAAAGATATCCTTAGGAGAAGCTTGACCAACTACTTTCAAATTAGGGTCTCTACTTGGGTTACCTGTAATTGCATCAACAACTACACGTCCTTGTGCATCACGCACCCAATCTCTAGTTTCAATAACAGGATATGCGTTGTTAACTACTGCAAAAGCATTAGGATTATCAGTACCAACAGTAATTTGTTGTAAACCACCATTAATAGATACCACTTTACTTTCGTTATGGGTATAGTTAAAATTTACATTCCAAGAAACATTACTTGACTTAATCAATTCCGCTTTTAATTCAAGTTCAAATCCAGTATTTTTTGTGTGTGCAGCATTAACCATACTCTTATAAAATCCTGATGCAGATGAAGTACTAGCCAAAACAATACCATCTGTTAATTCAGATTGGTACGCAGCCATTGTAAGGTTTAATTTATTTTTAATTAAACCAAGTTCTAAACCCACTTCATTTTCTGTGATTGTTTCAGGTTTAATTTTATCTGTTAACAAATAAGAACTGTAAGCATATCCACCTGTATTCCCAAAAGGAAAACCAGGAGCTACACTGTAGAAAGGACTTGTTTGATATGCACCATCGGCAATATATTCAGAACCATTTGATAAAGCTGAAGCATTACCTGTAACTGAATGTGCAGCCCTAATTTTTGCATAATTTAAAACATCATTCTTTGCAATTGATGGGAAAATGTCACTCAATATTAACGACGCATCCACATCATAATATGGAATAAAGCGATTAGCCTCAGATAAACGAGAATCAATATCACCTCTATAAGAACCATGCAAGAAAGCTAAGTTCTTGTAGCTACCTGTACCTTCGGCAAATACACCAAACTTTCTTGCTTCTGTATACCCATTTCCAGAAATGTCTGGTAGACCAGAAACGTTAGTTACATTATAAACAGGAACTACTAAGGAAGTTGCAGCAATAGAAGCACCATTAATTTTATTTTCAATGTAACTTGTACCAACAGTTGCTTTTACATTAAAATCTTTTCCAACATTTTTATCTGCTGAAACCAAGAAATCTGAAGTTAGTAAATAATTAGTTTTAGAAGCTTGTGCATAGCTAGCAGCAACTCCCGCTGGTCCCGCTTGTGCAGCAATATATTTTGCAGACTCTCTAACTGTATCATAACCTGTACCTCCTGCATTTGCATAAATAACGTCTGTATTCGTTAAGGCAAAATTAGAATAGTTCTTTGGAGCAGATTTGTACTCATACTTTCTATTCAAATTAGTTAAAGCCAAACGATAAGACACATTCAACCATTTAGCAGGTTTTAAATCCAATTTAATATTAGCCGTTAAGTTATTATCTGTCGTAATGTTTCTTTGGTTGTCGATAACCCAATAAGGATTATCAAAATAATCATTATAAAAACCATTCACATCCGCAAACTTATTATTCCTCCAATCTTTCAATGAAGTCAATGGTACGTGTGCAGGAGTATTCATTACTAATTGATATACTAAACCAGTGTTCGTAGTATTCTTTGTTTTAAGAGTATAGGAAACAGAGTAATCAGCACTAAATATACCATACTTCTTTGCACCACCAATTCTTACAATATCTCTCTTTCCAAAATCACCTGGCAAAATTGCCTTTGAATAAATATCTTGAAAACTCATGAAAAACTTACTTGTCTCATCACCTGATGAAAAAGATATATTGTTCTGAGTCGTGATACCTGTGTTAAAAAAGTCTTTCCTTTCGTTTGGTCTAGCACTATAAGGTACCATTAAAACACTACCATCAGCAACTGGACGACCTACAGGAACTATTTTTCCATTGAAACGAGGACCATAGCTTTGATTTTCATAAGGGATATAAGCAGAAAGATCATTAAAGTCATCAACAAATTTTTCACCTCCATTACTACCAAATTCATTTTGGAATTTTGGCATATAAGCTAGTTGTTCAGCTTGTACAGTAGAAGATACCGAAATTGTAGATTTAGTCCCTTTCGAACCTCTCTTTGTAGTAATTAATAATACTCCATTTGAGGCATCAGATCCATATATCGCAGAAGCACTCGCACCTTTTAAAACGTTTATCTGACTGATATCATCAGGATTTAAAGTACTAATGTCATTATAAAATATGGCACCATCCACAACAACTAAAGGTTGATTATTACCTGTTAATGACCTGTTACCTCTTAAAGTAATACGAGTATCAGCAAATAAACCATTATTAGTTGTATTAATCTGCAAACCTGAAACCTTTCCTGTCAAACCATTTGCAACACTTACAGGCTTTGCAACAATCAAATCTTT
>CANCPA010000148.1 GCA_947379895.1 Chitinophagaceae bacterium
CGATGAGGGGTTATTAAATGGTCTTTTTTTACTGTTGTCAAGGTAAGTAAGGCAACTACCTCAATTTGAAGTTCTGCATTCCTTTTAAACTTGAGTTTTTTAATTTCGTCTGCCATTGTTTATTTGAATGTCAAAGAAAATGTTATGTAAATAGATGTCCGAAACTTCGCAGTTAGCATTAAGCCTTACTCTTTAATATACGCAGGTTAATTATAATCAAATAAATTATCATTCCAAATTCCTGCTTCCTTTTACTAGCGAATGTAGTAGTATATCAAATACCAAACTCTTTTATTGTGTAGCTTTTTTGATCTACTCTTATTAAAACAGAAAGTAAAATTCAGATGAAATTTATATAGGCAACTTGTACCTATTCAGAACCTTTTACCTCAAGGAAATAAAACAAAAAGCAAAGGTCACTCAGTTTTCTAAACAAATTTTATCAGTATTGTCAATTGTAGATACCTTCAATTCTTGTGCTTCTTTGTGCATACCCTTGTGTTCCTTGTGGTAAATCCTCCTGAGTAGTAATGATGAATTTATTTTATAGAAAAATGTGATGTTTCTCAATTCCTCATTTTTCATTTGAAAATGAAGAAAAATAATTTTTACCTGAATTTTATCCAAAGTCAATGGTTCTTTATTTATTGGCAGGATTTCAATATCAATTATTTTGTCTTGTAAACCCTTAAAATTCATTTTATATGCTTATTGTCTGTTTCAACAACCAATAAATATGGTATAAAGTCCAATTTCTAGTGGGAAATCGACTTTCATACAAAGTATTTCCATTTTCATACAGAGTTATGGACTTTCTTCTATAGTTAATGGACTTTCATACAGAGTTATAGACTTTCTTCCATAGTTAATGGACTTTCATACAGAGTTATGGACTTTATTCTATAGTAAATGGACTTTCATACAAAGTTAGTGGATTATAATAGATCATTATGGAGCAAAAATGCACTAAAATCTGGCGTAAATGGGTCCTAAAAATTTTAAAATAAATTATTGAAAAACAAATAATTATAAAATAATTCATCCCTTGAAAAATAAAACCTTCAATTATGAATTATAATCCTATTTATTGCCAAGATAAGACTACTTTGCAGGATTGCATTTAACGATTACTAAATAAAACATAAATTATGTCTAGAAAAAAATCAGTTCCGACTATTTTTAACATGAGTCAAAATGATCTTGTTGCCTGCTGTATTGAAAAGGCAGCTTTTTTAACACAAGATATTGATGATTTATTGGCAAGAGGTATCACCCTTGAAATAATTGCTGCATTTGTGAAAAAAAGAACTGATTTTGTTGCACTCCCTCATTATGTTGTTGTGAGAAACACTTCTTCAATTGGATTTGCTAAAAGGAATGTGCAAACAGAAGTGTTGAGAAAGGCTGTTCATGTAGTTGTGGACATCGCAAAGGATACTTTTAAGGAAGATTCTCCTGAACTTAAATCTTTTAATATCTTAGGACTTTCAAAGCTAGATGCCAATGAATTAGTTAACCTATGTCCTAATATAATCATCAAAAGCACTTTCTATACTACTAAAATGACGGTAAAAGGTCTTTTGCCTGCTATGCTAACAAAAATCACCACAGAGGCTGCTACCCTTTTACCCCTTATTTCTGCAACACCAATATTAGTGGGAGACTCAGAAGCTGCAACAATTGTCAGGGTTAATGCGGCAAATAGCCTCTATACAACTTTGGAAGGATTATGTAGTACGGGTCATGCCTGTTATATTGCGGTTGACAATAAACAGAAGGCACAAAATTATGTAATATATGATAAACCCAAAAAGATTGTGGATAGGACCGGAACAGTAATGCCTCAAGTTAAAACTTCTAGGAAAACGGATAATATAATTGCAACTACACCTGTTAGGATGAAGGTGTCCGTCGGCACAGGCCTTCAATTTTATTATGGAATGACAAAAACGAGTCCGCCAACAATAAATGCAGTGACAGTAGATAATAATCCAAATGTGTTTACAGTAAAGACTGCCGAAGAATTAGGCTATGATTTAGCAGGTGGTATCATTCATTTAATCATTCATAATCCAAATGGGGATGATGCAACATTCTTGGCAAAAATAGGATAACAAGGGGTAGCGTTTGAGGAGGAAAAGAGAGAAAGATTGAAGAGGATTTCTATTAATTCTTTGATACGTACAAATAATTTTAAAATTATGAATAACAACTTTTCAGATTTTTATAAAGCTATCATATTAGATGCTTCGCTTGTTGATATTACAAGGGCTGATAAACTTCTAGAATCAATGGATTTGTTTGAAGGGGAAGAAAAAGAAAGACTGATGAGTACAATTGTCGATCATTTATTAAGAGGTTATGCCTATGATCGGGTAATTGATTTAAGTAGTCAATACCTTCCTCTAACATCGCATTATCAATACCATCCTGAAATATATAGATATTGGATTAAGGCATTGGAAAAAACTAATAAGTGGGAAGAGGCAATTGAGTTACGAGCAATGATGAATGCTGAATTGGGATATAAATACATGTTTGAGGACATTGCCCGATCTTATATTGAAGCAGGAAATTGGGAAAAGGCGTTGATTTATTACGACAAATGCTTGATTGAAGAAAATGGGAGATTAGAGGTAGAGGATATGGAAAAGATTGCCAAAAAATATGAGGATAAAGGTGATTATATTAATTCTGCCCGTTACTTATTAATTGCAGCAAAGAGCGAATGTAGTGATTCTGCTTACCTATGGCAAAATACAGGAAGAGCTTTAGCATTGGCAAATCAGGAAGATGAGGCCATGCAATATTTTAAAATTGCATTGATATTGAATCCGAAAAGCGAAAATACCCTTTATTGTATGGGGCAGGTTTATCAAAACAAGGGCGATCAATATCGGGCAATGCACTATTATACAGAGGTGTTGAAAATAAATCCATTCAATGCAGCAGTCAACAACAACCTCGGTGCAATGGCATTTAATGAGGAAGGCGATATAAAAGGAGCAATAGAGAAAATAGAATCTGCATTAGAGATGACGATAGACCCGCAACTAAAACTAACATTACATATAAACTTGGCAAGACTATATCACAAAATCAGTGATTACGACAAACACAATTTTCATAAGATGAAAATCTCTGAAGCCGCTGGTTTTATTGAGTTGATGGAAGAATCTGATGACGACGACGAAAGTGAAGAGTAGTTAATATTTATACTATTCCTTCCTCCCCCAAAAAAATATCCTTAGTTGAAACGGAACTATTAAACCCTGATTACGCAATAGGACTCTACTACAATCAAGTAATTATTTCAAACACAAGTCTTTGTTTGATTTGTTTGACTTCAATGTAATTTATTATGTCATCAGTCAAAAAATATTTATAAAAATTTGTCCTTTTTGTATTTATTAATTTCGCAACGTGTCTATTGCGTAATCTGGGTTAAATGCTGCGTACTATGAGTTACAAATTATAAAGCCTTTTCTCAATTAATTTATCCTTGTAATTGAGTAATCCCGTATCAAAACATTTTCCATTAAATATCTCATCTATAGCACGTTTACCTATTAGTATCCCCCACATTTTAGGGGTTTTTTGAATCGTCGCATCTCTTCATCTTTGTATTGTCAAAAAGGAATTAAACCCTTAAATTTTATTGTTATGATAGCAAACATCAAATTAAACGTCGCCGCATTTGCAATTACAGGTATAGTTGTTTTTGCAAGCATTACTGCTCCATTCACTAAAATGTTTGGAAAGCATTACAAGGAAAGTAAAGACTTTGCTTGTTGTAAAAAAGATCAATTGGTTTTACACCATTATTACACAGTAAATGTATTTTGGATTGAAGTATCCGAAGGATTTACAGAAGAAAATACAGGGAAGGCCGTACCGGGAGGATGTGATATAAAATGTACAAACTAATGAAGAAGAGACAACGTTTTTGGAAAGTTCAATCAGCATAAAATGATTGAACTTTTTTTTGTCCTATATATTCTAAAAATATAAAATCTAGTCTTATAATTCCCATTTTCAATCTATTTCTCTCTCGATAAGCAACTAATATTAATCGGTGAAAGCATTATTTTATACAAAAAACAGTTAATAAAGTCAAATTAATGTTTTCAATATACCTTCGTGCCTTAATATTACGCAACCTAAAGCATTAATATTGTTTAAACTAGTTACTATTTTCACCTGTTTGCTGTGTTTAATCATACTGTACATTCCGGTAAAAGCTCAATTTGTTACCATCAGTGGAACTGTTTATGACATAACTGCAAAGAATCCGATTGAGGCGGTTACAGTGAGGAGTACTTCAGGTAGGGGAACAATTACAGATTCTTTAGGAAGGTACTCATTCACGGTTAGAAGTAAAGATTCAATTTGGTTTTCGTTACTAAATAAGAATACGATGCGTTACGCGGTAGATACAATATCGAATCTGAGCAGTTTTAACATTAGTATTCATTTAAAGGCCTTTGAATTGCCTGCAGTAACGGTTCGAAACAGAGATTATCGGCTCGATTCCATTCAAAATAGAAAAGATTATCAAAAATATTTCGATTTCAAAAAGCCGACCATCAAATTAAGTGAACCTTATGGATATACTCCCGGAGGCGCAACGGTAGGTCTCGATTTAGATGAATTAATTAATATGTTCAGGTTCAGAAGAAACCGCAATTTGATGTTCTTACAAAACAGATTGCTTCAACAAGAACAAGATAGATATATTAATAATAGATTCAATAAGGGCATAATTCGAAAAATTACAAAGCTGCAAAGTCCCGAAATAGATTCGTTTATGAAAAGATATAGGCCCGATTACGAGTTATTGCAAACCTTTAATGATCTTGAATTAGGTTATTATATTGAACTTAATTTTAAAGATTTTAAACGAAGGTATTTCAAAGGGAGTCTACGAAGGAAAGAGGAGTAATTTATTGAACCATTTTAGCAACAAGTGAATTGCCCTGAACAGTTTTAAAATTAATAAAGAACATTTATAATTATTATGATGATGAAAAAGTTTACCCCGATTATTGCCCTGCTTTTTCTTTTTTTAAGCGCACATGCACAAAAAATAGATTCGACACTTGAAAAATATGCTGATGATTATCCTCAGGAGAAATTGCACTTACATTTTGATAAGGGAATTTACAATAAGGGAGAAACCGTTTGGTTTAAAGCCTATATCATAACAGGGCTTGACTTATCGGATTGCAGTAAAAACTTTTATACTGATTGGTTTGATGATAAGGGTAATCTTTTAAAACATACGAGTACACCTGTTTTTGCGTCGAGTGCTAGAGGGCAATTTGTAATTCCTGAAGGATATAAGGGTAAGTTTTTACACGTAAGGGCGTATACTCAATGGATGTTAAATTTTGATACTGCCTTTTTATTTAATAAAGATATTAAGGTTGACCAAATTAATACGTCGGCAAACAATATCGCGAAAGTCGAACCAACTAAAAAAACATCAAAAGCAACTAAGGAAGAAGCCGAAGCAAATACACCCCCTAAAACGCATAAGGCTTCCATTCAATTTTTTCCTGAAGGCGGGTACTTGCTGAATAATGTAATAAACAAAGTTGCCTTCTTGATTAATAACGAATTTGGCTTGCCTGTTAATGCTACCGGTGCCTTGAAAAATAGTAAAGGCGAATTTATCGACTCCTTTATAACGGAACATGATGGGATGGGTAGTTTTACGATTCAACCAGATAGTATGCAACCATTTTCTGCCACTTGGGTCGACGAATATGGAGTAACACATACTAATCAATTGCCTATTGGACAAGAGAAGGGTGCCTCAATTGATGTAGAACCGACAAGATACAAGACTATATTCTTTGTAAATAGAACAAAAGAGGCACCCGAAAATGTAAAAGCCTTATTTGTAATCGCACACATGCATCAGCATGAGGTTTATAAATCGAGAATTAATTTAAGTGAAAGACTATCGGCCGTAGGAGAAATTCCAACTAAAGATTTGCCATCAGGCGTATTACAAATAACACTTTTTGATGCTAATTATAATCCTATTGCTGAGCGAGTAGTATTTGTAAATAATTACAAATTCTTATTTACACCTCAAATTAGAGTTACACAAAAGGGATTGGATAAAAGACAAAAGAATACAATAGAAATTGAAGTTAACGACTCGTTATTTTCTAATATGTCTGTTGCAATTACTGATGGAAGTCTGTTGACAGATGCTAGTTCAAATATTGTATCAGATTTGTTGATGAGTGGCGATTTAAAGGGATACATTCATAACCCTTCGTATTATTTTTCTAGCAAAGAAGATTCTGTTTTCAGGCATACCGATTTAGTAATGCTTACACATGGTTGGAGAAAGTTTAAATGGAAAGAAGTGGTTGCAGGTAAAATGCCTTATATAATAAATCCTAAAGAAACAGAATATATGAGTTTGAGCGGCAGAATATTTGGCGATTTGACGAGAAGTAACCTGCAAAATCAACAAATTCTGTGTATCCTGCAAGGTAAAGACAGTAGTAAACATAACTTATTTTTGCCGGTAGCAAAAGATGGAACATTCAAACAACCGGGTGTGATGTTTAACGATACCATTCGTATTTTTTATCAATTAACAGGCAGTAAAAAAGTTACTGATAGGGTTGAGATAAGATTTCAAACAGGTTTACAATCTCCAATTTCTAAGAATTATAGTAGTCTAACGCTATCTCCTTTTCTGTGGAATTATGATATAAAAGATACCACTTTGCTCGACAGAAACAGGTTGTTTTATAAAGAGAAAGAACGGATAGATAAAAAATTAGCTGAACATGAATTAGCAGAAGTGACTGTGAAGACGAAGGTTAAGAAAGCAGTTGATATACTAGACGAAAGATATGCTACAGGACTTTATGCAGGAGGTGATAGCCGTCAATTTGATTTAACAAATGATCCCTTTGCGGCATCTGCTTCAAGTGTATTTCAATACCTTCAAGGTAGAGTTGCTGGATTGCAGATAAATGATAATGGTGCAGAAGTAACTTTAAGTTGGAGAGGCAGTACACCCGAACTGATTTTGGATGAAGTACCTACACAGATTGATATGATTAGAACATTATCTATGAATGATATTGCCTATGTAAAAGTATTTCCACCTCCTTTCTTTGGTGCAAATGGAGGCGGTGCAGGTGGTGCAATTGCAATCTATACAAGAAGAGGAAATGATGTAAAATATGTTCCTGGCGAGGGATTAAATTTTCAACAAGTGGCAGGTTATACCTTATACAAGGAGTTTTATAGCCCTAACTACGAAACTTCTACCCCTAATTACATAGAAGATGCAAGGACAACAATGTATTGGAATCCTTTCATCTTGACAAATGGAAAGACTAAAACTGTTCAGATTGAATTTTTTAATAATGACATTTCTAAGAAGTTGAGACTGATCTTAGAAGGAGTAAATAGCGATGGAAAACTCGCTAGAGTTGAAAAAATAATTGAATAGTTTTCGATCATGTTAAATTCAAATGATACAATAGAAAGCAACTGAGTCGTAATAACTTTAAGCACAAGCTTTTGAATGATTTTGTTGACTTAGGTATAAAAAGTTATGGGTTTAGTCAAAAAAACTAATTTAGAGCTTCTCTTATTTGAAAAAGAGTCTTATTAATAAAGATTGATTCTACTTCATTTCTGTTTTAACTCAAATATAATATATATCTATTTGTGCTCTGTTGTTATCAAAATTAGAAACCCGTATCTTGCCGGTTTCTGACTAATACGCCGATAATGGATAATGATTTTGAAAGGAAAAGCAGGAGTAACAGAGACACAATGCACATGATTACAGATATAGGTCGTGCATTAGTGATACTATCAGTAGCAATTGTATTGTTGCTAGGAGATATTTTTAAGTTTGAGCAGATTATGCAAATTGATGCACTTCTTCGTTATATGTTTGGTGGTATCAGTTTGATATACGGAAGTTTCCGTCTTTATCGGGGAATAAAAGCGGATTATTAAAGGAGTGTCAAGTTGTAGGTTTATTAAAATACATAAGTAAAATCTTTTACATATTTAGAGAATAATATTAAATAGCTTTTAATAAAGATGAGAAGAGCACAAGTTTTTTTATGGGTACTCTTTTTGGGAATTGTTTCATTATTGGCATGTACAAGCAGAACAGGAAAGGCACAAACCGATTCACCAAAACAAGGTACCATTTATATTAGTGTGGATGAGAGTTTCAAACCTGTAATTGAAGAAGAGATTAAAGTATATGAATCAACCTATCCCGATGCGCATATTATTGCATCTTATAAACCCGAAATAGATTGTTTTAAGGACTTTCAAAATGATAGTACAAGATTAATTATTGTTTCTAGAGGATTAAATACAAAAGAACAAGGCTATTACGAATCATATCTGAAATATAAACCACAGTGGTCTTTGATTGCATTTGATGCGGTAGCAGTAGTGGTGAATCAAAAGTGTAAGGATAGCATTTTTACTATCAAGCGTTTGGAAGATATTTTAAGCGGAAAAGAGAATCTATTGGCAGTAATGGATGGAAAAAATGCCACAAGCACAGTTATCTACTTGCAGGATAGTATTTTGAAAGGCAAACCTTTTGGTAAAAATGTTGTTGCTTCAAAAAATAGCGAAGACCTTTTAAACATCATAACGAATCGAAATGACGCAATCGGTTTCGTGGGATTGAACTGGATTGGAGATAATTATGATGAAAAACAACAAAATTTGCTAAAAAAAATAAAATTAGGGCTTGTAGAATGTGTTCGTTGTGAAGAAAAGGGTTTATTTGCCAAACCTTCGGCTGCTTCTGTGAGTTTTGCAGAGTATCCTTTGGCACGTCCCTTGTATTTTATAGTTAAGGAAAATGCTACAGGATTGGGAACAGGGTTTACGAATTTCTTAAGTTTAGAGAGAGGACAATTAATATTCAGACGGGCATTTTTGATACCTGCAGTCATGAATTTTAATAAAAGAAAAAGTAATATTGTCGATTAGCAAGAGTCTAAGATTTTTTTTCAACACTAAGACACAAAGACGCTAAGAAACACAAAGAAGAAAAAGGTCTAAAATATTTCTTCGAGTCTTTGAGTCTTATTTTCTTTGTGTTGGAGAAAAATAAAAAAGAGTCTAAAATTTTTTTTCAACACTAAGACACAAAGACGCTAAGAAACACAAAGAAGAAAAAGGTCTAAGATATTTCTTCGAGTCTTTGAGTCTTATTTTTCTTTGTGTTGGAGAAAAAAATAAAAAAGAGTCTTTGTGTTAAAAAAAATAACATAGTACATATTAAACACTTACAAATAGAAAAAAGATGAAGAAAGTAGTTTCAATGGTTTTATTGGCTTTCCTGATAGTCAATTCGGTAATGGCTCAAACCCTTGCAGATGGAATCAAAATGCTTAGTTATGAAAAGAATCAAACAGCAATTGATATATTCAAAAAGTTGTATGATGCGGACCAAAAGGATCCACAAAAAATTTATTGGTATGGTCAAGGATATTTAGCTTTAGATAATATGAAAGAAGCAAAAGCTATTTATCAAAAAGCCTTGCAAGATGGAATTAATGAACCATTGATTATCGTAGGGATGGGACATGTTGAATTGATGGAAGGAGGAGATGTGAATTCTGCCAAACAAAAATTTGAGCAAGCAATTACAATGGCAAAGTATTTAAAAGGTAAGCTAAAGGGAAAAGTTAATCCAGAAGTCTTAGATGCTATCGGACGTGCGAATGCAGATGGAGGTTCTAAAATTGGCGATCCTACTTATGGAGTTGATAAATTGAAGCAAGCTGCTGAAATTGATTTAAAATCTGCAGATATCTGCATTAATATGGGTATCAATTACCTAAAAATGGGTCCTGATGAAGGAGGAGATGCGGTGAAAGCATATATGGATGCAGCTTCAAGAGAACCAAATAATCCAATCCCTTCTTATAGAATTGGAAAAATATATCAGAGTCAAAACAATAAGGAATTATTCGAGCAATATTACACTACTGCAATAACTGCTGATCCTACTTTTCCACCTGTATATCTTTCTTTGTATGATTATTATGCTTATAGAGACGTTTCGAAAGCAAAAGATTATTTAGAAAAATATATTAAATACGCAGATAAATCTTGTGAAACAGAATATTTTTATGCTGACTATTTATTCAGAGAAGGGAAATATCAGGAGAGTATTGAAAAAGCTAAATTGTTAGAATCAGGTGAGTGTAAAACCTACTATCGTACTAACTTATTATATGCTTATAACTACGATAGATTAGGAGATACGACGCAAGCAAAAAATTATATTGACAAGTATTTTGTAGTTGCACCCGCCAAAAAAATTAGAAATACTGATTTAGACATCGCTATCGACATCTATTCAAAAGTTTCAGGAAGTGAAGCCGCTGCCGCAACATATGTTCAAAAAGCAATTGATGCTGATACAAGTGTAGTTAATAAAGTAAAGTATTGTAATAGGGCTGCTGCTATTTATGGTAAAGCAAAACAATTTAGCGATCAAATTAAGTGGTTGGAAAAAGCAATTCAATTAAAGGGCGGTACAATTGGCGAATTTGATTATTACAATTTGGCTAATACGGCATTTAGTGGTAAAGATTATGGTGCAACAATGGAAATTTCAAAAAAGTACATTGCTGCTTTTCCAGATAAACCACAAGGATATTCATTTAATGTTCGTGCTGCAAAAGGAATTGATACTAGCGCAACACTTGGTACTGCAATTGATCCAATCCTACAGCAAAATGATTACTTGAAGAAGCAAAATGACATTTTAAATAAGGACTCAGTTGCCAATAAGAAGGCAATTGAAAAAAATACGAGTATTCTCTATAGTAACTTTTGTTATTTAATGGGTTACTATAATGATGTTCAAAAAGATGTTCCAAAGGCATTAGAAGCTTGCGACAATATTATTGCTTTATATCCTGACGTTACTTCAGAGCAAAATAAATTTGGAGTGAAGATAAAAGACGCATTACAAAAATCTCAATCTAAGCCTACAGGTACAAAACCTGCTGCAAATGGGAAACATCAGAAATAAATTTGAAAAAAAACCCTTCTTTATAGAAGGGTTTTTCATTTGTATCATGTACAACCTTATTTTTGCACACCACAAACGTTATCAATATGAGTTGGATTCCTACATTATTAGAGGTAACAGATAATTCCTCAGCCAGTTATTTCCCAATTGGTATTCAATTGATTTTTGCAGCAGGTTTTGTTGCAGCAATGATTGGAATGTCTGCACTTGTTGGACCCAAAAGAAAAACTAAAGATAAACTTGCAACCTTTACAAGCGGTATTGCAACACACGGAGATGCAAGGCAACCGATGGCAATTAAATATTTTTTAATTGCTATTTTATTTGTTTTGTTTGATGTAGAAGTTATTTTTTTCTATCCCTATGCTGTCAATTTTAGAGGGCTTGGATGGAGTGGCTTCTTAGAAGTAGTGATGTTTGTAGGATTCTTTTTAATAGGGTTTATCTATATAATTAAGAAAGGAGCCTTGAATTGGGAAGATTAAAACCGATAATAATTTAAGAAAGGTATTGTTTTATCAAACAACTTGCGATTAATTGGGTTTAATATAGGAGTTGTCAATTAATCTTAAAAAAACGAAATAGTTTATGCGTCCTGTACGTTTTAATATTAATGCTAAAAAAGCAAACATTCAAGATGCAGTTGCAACTGTGCAAGCGCCTCCGGGATTTAGTGGTGAAGGATTTTTTACGACTAAGATGAGTGATGTGGTTGGGTTAGCTCGGAAAAATTCTATGTGGCCTTTACCTTTTGCAACTTCTTGTTGTGGTATCGAGTTCATGGCTACAATGGCCTCTCACTACGATTTATCAAGATTTGGTGCCGAAAGAGTTGGTTTCTCCCCTCGTCAGTGCGATTTATTGATGGTAATGGGCACTATCTCTAAAAAGATGGGTCCTGTTCTTCGTCAGGTATATTTACAAATGGCCGAACCTCGTTGGGTTCTTTCGGTAGGTGCTTGTGCGAGTAGTGGTGGTATTTTTGATACATATAGTGTTCTTCAAGGTATTGACCAAGTAATTCCTGTAGATGTTTATGTGCCAGGATGTCCTCCACGTCCCGAAGCAATCATTGATGGTTTTATGAGAATTCAGGATTTAGTAGGTCAGGAAAGTATCAGAAGAAGAAATAGTGAACAATACAAGGCTTTATTAAATAGCTACGGAATAGAATAATATGGCAATAACTAACGCTTATATACAAGAGAAACTCGTAGAAAAATTTGGTGAACAAGTAACTGGATTTGAAGAGAATTATGGGTTATTCACTTTTGAATCTTCTAA
>CANCPA010000149.1 GCA_947379895.1 Chitinophagaceae bacterium
TGTCTTTTTTTATTTCTATTGCCACAAAGAAACTAAGTCGCAAAGGCACTAAGTTCTTTAAAGCACTTCATAAGTATCCATACTTCATTTTTTCTTTGAGCTACTTTGAGTATTTGTGTCTTTGCGTTGAAGAATATAAATTAGACTTAATATCCTTTATTAATTGTTGCGTAAGGTGAGTAATTAATTAGAAGATTAAATAAATAAGTCTAAAACTTAACAATATAGGTATCTCCATTCCCACTAAATATTTTATTTTCCAACTTCAACTATTAATTTTACTCAAAAAAGGAGTTATCATGCTTAAGAGAATACTTTTTTCGGTTTTATTAATCTATACTTCTTGTTTAAATGCACAAGAAATTAAGACTGTAGATAGCGACAACCTTTTTTCGTGTTTCAAGCAAGGAAATAAGGGAGATTGTGTATCGATTGCCTTAATAAAAGCAGGAATCTGTGTTTTTGGGATTAACGGTGTATTTACGGAGAAAAAACTAAATGATACAATAACAGAAGTGACGCTTAAAAATGGCAAGCATTATATGGTTTCAAACTCCGAAATTAGGATTGCTGATACTGCCATGCACATAAAAAGAAGAAAGAATGCAGATACTGAATTAATAAATTATTCTGTCAAATGTTTTGCTGTAATGTCTAAAGTAAAACAGATTAATGAGGGAAGGGAGAATTTTGAATCTGCAATGAATCGATTACTGAAAGGGGCAAGGGGACACAAAAGTTTTTATTTACTAGGGCTAGAAAACAACTGTATTATATTAGATAGTTTACCAGATTACCATTCATTTTGTGGCGGAGTAGCTTGGACAAAGAAACATGTTGTATTTGTTTGCAATGGCTTTATGGATAAATATGGCAAAAAGGTACCTGTTAGTGATGAATATTATGGAGGTTTTAAAGTCATCAAGTAAATTACAGCAGAATTTCATTTGCTTTTTGAAGATTTCGTTTAGCATTATTGAGCTAAAATCAAGTTTTATAGTTCCGCATTCAAAAATGTCCTATAAAAATTGTGTTTTATACCATCTTTTTCAAAAATGTCCTATAAAACTTATGTTTTGCCCTATCTTTTTCAAAAATGTCCTATAAAACTTATGCTTTACTCTATCTTTTTCAAAAATGACCTATAAAAACTATGTTTTATCCTATCTTTTTCAAAAATGTCTTATAAAAACTGATTTTCATTCTATCTTTTTCAAAAAGATTACTCCCTAATCAACTTTATAAACTACTCGACTAAAAGTGTACTTTAATAAACTAACATGAGGCGATTAATTCAGCTAAAACCCCTTCATGATTAACTAACCACTTAAAGTCTTTATCTTTTTTCAACCAAGTCATTTGCCGCTTAGCGTATTGCCTAGTATTGATTTTAATTTGTTCAATTGCTTGTTCCAAACTACATTTTCCCTTATAGTAATCAAACAATTCTTTATAGCCCACTGTTTGTAACGCATTTAATTCTTGATAGGGCATCAACGACAATACTTCTTCCTTTTGCCCTTCTTCTATCATTGCATCTACACGTTGATTGATATTTTTTACCAATTTTTCACGAGGAAGTTCAAGTGCTATCTTAATAATATTAAACGGACGAGTAACTGGCTTTTTGGTTTTAAAAGTATTAATCGACTGTCCAGTTGCTATCAATATTTCCAATGCCCGCATTAACCTTTGAGGGTTTTGTTGTTCGGCAGTTTGCCAAAATAAAGGATCCTTTTCAGCAAGTTGCTGCTGTAACCATTTCAGTCCATTCTTATTATATTCTTCAATTATGCCTTGCCTGATTTCCGATGGCACAGAGGGCATATTATCAATTCCTTCGGCAAAAGCTTTTATATAAAGGCCTGTACCTCCAACCATTATTGCCACCTTATTCTTTTCGAAAATTGAAGAAACAGCAGTTAAGGCATACTGTTCAAACAGTCCTGCGTTAACCTCTTCTTGTATAGAATGAGAACTAATAAAATGATGTGGAACGGTATTCAGTTGATGAATTGAAGGCTTTGCAACCCCAATATTTAGTTCCTTATAGCACTGTCGACTATCTACAGAAATAATTTCAGTATTAAAATATTCTGCCAATTGAATAGACAATGCCGTCTTTCCCACAGCAGTAGGCCCTGCAATTATGATAACAGTATTAGTAATAGAATTATAAAATATGAGTTATGAAATATGAGTTATTAGTTGTTAGTGGTAAGTTGTTAGTTATTAGTAATTAGTAATAAGTTATTAGTTGTGAGTTGTTAATAGCAAAACTTTAACTAACAAAAAGAATGTTTATATCATTACTCAAAGAAACCTAGTACTAACAACTAACCACTAACAACTAACCACTATTTAAAAGTCTTCGTTATTATCTTCAATTATTTCATCGGCATCATCTCCTGTGTCCACATCCTCCCCATCTTCTGTAAATCCATCCGCCACTTCTATCAAGTCATACTTTTCTTCAATGTCAGTGAACTTCTCACCCAATAAACTCTTAGTTCCATATTGTGGAGGGCCAATTCCTTCTCTCCTAGTGATGTAAGGATAGGTATATTTGCTACTTTCTTCTTTGGAAATAGAGATAAGGGCTATTTGAAAATTCCAATTTCTGTTGAAGTCATATACATAAATAAACTTCTGATTAGTGTCTTTCACCTCACTAGCAATCGTTGTATCCGCCATCAATAAAGGTGGGGCAACATAGGTCTTATCATATTTATCGAGACTAATCTCTCTACCTCTATCCCACAAATCATTACTTCTGTAAAATGTAGCCTTATGCTTACTATCAAATTCAAAGGCAGTAAGAATTGCAAAGTGCAAATCTTTGAAACTTTGTGTATGCTTAATTAAAATATCTCTGTAAACAGCATCGTCTTCTTCAAAATAAACCCTAAATTTCAATATAGCCATAACACAAATAATAAGTTGTAAGTCGAATCGTGTAAGTAAATCTTACTAGAAAAACGCTAAAATAGTATATTATATCTTGAATAAATGAATTGAATAAAAAAATGAACGTTGAATTACACCTAATTCTATGAATTAATCTAAAAACACCATTAATTATACGTTTATCTACTAGTAAAACATCATCGCTTAGATGCCACAAGATACAATTTAGCCCCTTCGGCAAGCATAAACTGAAATGCATCATCATAATTATTAGGAATTACGCCATCAAGAATCGCATTCCTAATTGCATCCTTAATAATCCCTACGGGTTTACTAGGAGTTAAATTAAATGTTTCCATGATCAATTCGCCTGTAATAGGTGGCTGCCAATTTCGGATGTGGTCTTTCTCCTCCACTTCCTTTAGTCTATTCTTTACTAACTCGAAATTCTGCATAAACCGTTTCACCTTCTGCTTGTTTTTGCTTGTAATATCAGCATTACAAAGCATCATCAACGATTCTATATCATCACCGGCATCAAACAATAGTCGCCTAATTGCACTGTCAGTAATATTTTCTTTGGTCAAACTTATAGGACGAAGATGTAATTCTACTAGTTTTTGCACCAACTTCATCTTCTCATTAAGTGGAAGTTTCAGTTGTGTAAAAATTTTAGGAACCATCCTCCCTCCTACCACTTCATGCCCATGGAAAGTAAATCCATGACCGGGTTCAAAACGTTTTGTCGCAGGTTTTGCAATATCATGTAGCAATGCAGCCCAACGTAGCCACAAGTCATCGGTGTTTTCGGCAATATTATCTACCACTTGAAGGGTATGATAAAAGTTATCTTTATGACCTAATCCATCCACATATTCTGCACCATGCAATGCCATCATCTGTGGGAAGATAAGCTGCATCAGTCCACTTTTACTTAATAAATCAAGTCCAATACTAGGCTGTTTAGCGAGTAATATCTTGTTCAGTTCATCAGTAATTCTTTCTTGTGAAACAATCTTTATTCTTGCTGCATTATCAATAATTGCTTGAAAAGTAATTGGGTCAATCGTAAAATTAAGTTGAGTTGCAAACCGAATCGCTCGCATCATCCTCAAAGGGTCGTCACTAAATGTTTGCAAAGGAGCTAAAGGAGTTTGAATAATCCCTCTTTCAATGTCCATTTGACCATCAAAAGGGTCTATCAATTTACCAAAATCATCTTTATTCAAACTGATAGCCAACGCATTAATCGTGAAATCCCTCCTGTTTTGGTCGTCTTCCAAAGTACCTTCAGCTACTACGGGTTTACGGCTACCAAAATCGTAGCTTTCTTTTCTTGCACCTACAAACTCAATTTCAAAGGAATCATCCACTTTAATTTGTGCTGTACCGAAATTCTTGAAGAACGCTACAGTAGGCTTAGGATTAAATCGGGCAGCCACTTTATGTGCCAATTCAATGCCATCGCCCAAACAAACAATATCTGCATCTTTTGTTGGGCGATCAATTATCTTATCACGAACAAAACCTCCAATTAGATAGGCATCAACACCCATTTCTTGTGCAGAAGCAGCTATCTTTTTCAAGATGAATAATTCTTTCTCGGTGCAGTTAATGTCCATTTGAGTTGTACGTTATAAGTTATAAGTTGTAGGTAATAAGTTTTAAAAAGTAAGATTAGTATTTCAATTAATTAAATCATTTCGTTCTTACCAACAACTCTAATCATCAATGATATTCTTTAATTGGCAAAAGTAATTGCTCGTTAGTTATCAAGTTCGCACAATTGAAGTGATTTAGAGGGCAAGCCTTTTTCCCATGCAATCCACAGGGACGACAACTTAAGGGCGAGGAAACTTCAACAACAAATCGCTTATCACTCAAAGGTCCGTAGCCAAAATTCTGCGTGGTAGAACAATATACAGCAGTTACAGGCGCATTGACGCTTGAGGCAAAGTGCATCGGTGCAGAGTCATTTACATAATTCATCAAAGCCCCCTTTTGCAATGCTGCAGATTCTAAGAAATTTAATTTACCTGCCAGACTAACAATAGATAAGTGTTTATTAGCAGCTGCAATCTTCTCGCACAATGAATGGTCCGAAGGGCCGCCAAGCAAATAAATAGTAAATTTAGAGGGTATCTTTTCAATAAAACTAACCCATTTATCCATCGGAAATTGCTTGGTAAACCAAACAGAAGCAGGCGCAATACATATATAAGGAATAGCCTGATATTTTTTTACACTTGCGAAGTCTTCCTCAGATGGATATAATTTAGGTTTAAATGCCTCTTTATCAGTGAGTGATTCAATCAATAAATGATTGCGTTCTATTTCGTGAAGAACAGTTCCCCCTTCGTCACTAAAGATGTGCTTTATTTTTTGAGAGAACAGAAAGCTAAAAGGGTTCTTGTCGAAGCCAATCTTAAGTTTCGCTCTAGAAAAAGCGGTTAAAAACCCTGTTGCTGCAAAACGTTGCAGATTAATGACTGCATCATATTTTGTTTTCCGAATAGTTCTTAATAATCCCAAAAGATGCTTGTATTTACTGTCCTTTTTCTGCCAAACTAGTACATTATTCAGGAATGGATGATGAGAAAAAAGAGATTCATTTCCTTTTCTTACCAAAAAATCAATTCTAGCAGAAGGATATGCATTATGAAGCTTTTCCAAAACGCCTGTTGCCAACACAACATCTCCAATAAAAGCTGTCTGAATGATTAATATTCTTTGCATCGGCAGCAAATCTAAGTGTAATCAGTAGAAGTTATAAAATATGAATGATAAGTGATGAGTCATTTATAAAATAAACCTCAATTACGAGTGATGATTATATTTCATCACTCAAAACTCATCACTTGTCAATAAGTTGTTCCAATAAATGAGTGAATTGTTGTCGTAAAATCATTTTAGCTCCGAGGCTTTCGAGGTGTTCGGTATAAACCTGACAATCTATTAATAGCACCCCTTCCTTTTTAAGTTCCTCTACATATTTAATAAACGCATATTTACTTGCATTGCTACGATGACTAAACATGCTCTCGCCAAAAAACACCTTCCCCATTCTAATACCATATAATCCACCTACTAAAATGCCGTCTTGCCATGCCTCAGCACTATGTGCAATGCCCATTTTGTGTAATTCGGTATATGCCTTTGCCACTTCATGCTTTATCCAAGTTCCATCTTGTCCTTTACGTTCGGTATCCTTACAGGCATTGATAACTGCTGTAAAATCTTTGTTGATGGTAAATTCGAAAGCATTTCGCTTGAGAAGGGTTTTCATGCTTTTGCTAACTTGAAGTTCATCAGGGAGAAGGACGAATCTAGGATTTGGACTCCACCACAAAGGAGCTTTTCCATCATACCAAGGAAATATTCCTTTTCGATAGGCAAGTATTAATCGTTCTACACTTAAATCTCCGCCTATAGCCAATAGTCCATCCTCTAATGCCTCTTCAGTTGAAGGGAACCATAGCCTTTCATTTAGTATGTGTAGTGCCATTTTTGGAAATATGAACTATGAGTTATCAGAGATAAGTTATGAATTATGAGTTATGTTTTAATGATTTTGAAATACAAGTAATTTAATAATTAAAACTCATCACTTATCACTCATAGTAAATCACTTAAATCTCATCCCTTTCTTACATTTTCTTCGATTGTAGCATTAATTCCTCTATCAGTAATTGCTACACACAAGGGCTGTAATGTTTTGAAGGAACCTTCTTTTACGGCATATTTACCGTTATAATGAATTATAAAAGCACATTGTTCTGCTTGTTCTTCAGTATGACCGCATACTTCCATTAATGTTTCAATGACCCATTCAAAAGTATTTACATCGTCATTCCAAATAATAATACAATGGCTATAAGAATCTACCATTACTGTTTCATCATCTTCTTTTTCCCAAGTCTTTGTTGCTATAATATTCGATTGCATCATAATAAACCCTTATAAATAAGTTTTGCAAAAATAGAAGGTAATCTTGTACTAAGATAACAAAAGCCGAAAGATTTTATTTGTAGTCAAAGTAATTATCAAAATATTGTAGAAGTAATAGAAACCTAACAACCATATCTTTGATATCACGACAACTAGAACATTTATTATTATTAATTTCCTACAATTTAATTTCTTTTACAATGCAATACTAAAAGGTGTACATTACATTGCTTCTAACGAAGTTTTAGACTGAATTTCAGTCATAAATCATGCTCAAAAATTCCACGATGTATAAGTCAAAAGGAACAACAATTTTAATTGCCGATGCCGATGCAACTTTTTCAGACTCTTTGGAAAAGATTTTAAATAGTAGAAATTTTTTAGTGATTGACAAGGTTTCTAGCAGAAGTCAGTTAGCAGATGTATTATTAGAAGTTTATCCCGACCTAGTAATTATTGATTACAATATCTCGCAATTGATTGATGGAGATGCAGCCTTAGATATACATCATCGGTTTCCACAACAAAAGATCCTCTTACTTTCTTACTTTGCAAATCTTGATGTTTTTTCTTTTTGTATAGAAAATGGTATTAACGGTTTTCAATTAAAAGGATGTAATCCTGAAGAGTTGTACGAATCGATAGAAACAATCATGAATGGTGGCTTTGCATTACCCGGAGAACATGCAAACAGTGAATTATCAGGAGATAAGCCTCCTGTATTGAATGCATTAGGCCGTCGATTGAAACTTACACTTAGAGAAATCCAAGTAATAAAGTACATGTCCGAAGGTATTAATGACGATAATATTGCCAAGTTATTATTTCGCAGTAAGGCATCAATAGAAGAATATAAGAACTCCATTTTTGAGAAAACACATATTTCACAGCTTGAACATTTGATTGCATATGCTAGTTTGAATTTACTGTAAAGGTGGAGTTGTAAGTAATAAGTTAGCCGTTTTACATTTAAAATTCCTTGACTGAACCATAAGTTACTCAAGGCATGTAGGCTGTAATCTATAAAATAAAAATGCTCCAATTGTTTGGAGCATTTTTATTTTATAAACTTAAAGTCACTAAATTTATTACCTAAACCGTATTACTTAAACCTTGCTATGTTCTATGCTCCAATTGGCTTATTCAAAGTTTCCCAAAGTGCATCTTTCAATTCAATCAAACCCTTATTCGTAATAGATGAAATAAAGTAATGAGGAATATCAATTGGCAATTCTTTACTAATTGCTTCCTTTAATTCATCATCAAGCATATCGCTTTTACTGATAGCTATGATGAAGTCTTTCTGCAACAATTCTGGATTATATTCTTCCAATTCATTTAATAAGATGGCAAACTCCCTTTTATGGTCATTGCTATCAGCAGGGATTAGGAATAATAGGCAGGAATTACGTTCAATATGACGAAGAAAACGATGACCTAATCCTTTGCCTTCTGCGGCCCCTTCGATTATCCCCGGTAAATCCGCAATACAAAAACTCTTATCATCACGATATTGCACAATCCCTAGTTGAGGTACAAGAGTAGTAAAAGCATAATTAGCAATCTTTGGCTTTGCTGCTGTAATAACAGATAATAGGGTTGACTTTCCTGCATTTGGAAATCCAACTAATCCAACATCTGCCAATACTTTCAATTCCAAATTCTTCCATCCTTCTGTGCCAGGTTCACCGGGCTGAGAATGTTCGGGAACTTGATTAGTAGGTGTAGCAAAATGTTGATTACCCAAACCACCTCGTCCTCCTCTTACCCAAATTATCTCCTGACCATGATGCAATACTTCAGCTTCAATTTCGCCTGTTTCTTCATCTCTTGCTATTGTTCCCAATGGAACTTCCAAGATAATATCTTGCCCATCCTGACCTGTACAATTTCCCTTGCTTCCATTCGTTCCATCTTCTGCCAATACATTCTTGAAATACCGCAAGTGAAGAAGTGTCCATAAATTAGCATTTCCTCTTAGTATAATGTGCGCACCTCGACCACCATCTCCACCGTCTGGTCCTCCCTTTGCAGTTAGCTTGTTCCTCATAAAGTGAGTTTGTCCTGCACCACCATGACCACTGCGACAAAACACACGTATATAATCTATAAAATTCCTTTCTGAAGACATTTCTATTTTTAAATTGGAGGTAAATGTAAGGATTAGTTGTTAGTTGTTAATAGTTACTGACTACTTTGTTTTTGGAAAGTATTTCTTAAAAACTACTAAATAGTTAGTATAAGCACTAATTACTAACCGCTAAAATAAAAAGCCCCCGATTCTCTCGAGGGCTTTTTCGTATTTATTTCAAAATTCAATTAATCTTCAGACTTAATCTTTCCTTTATTCTTTGCGATTACTTCTTCAGAAATATTGTTTGGCGCATTGTTGTAATGCGAAAACTCCATTGTACTCGATGCACGGCCGGAAGATAAAGAACGAAGTTGAGTTACATAACCAAACATTTCGCTCAATGGAACTTTAGCCTTGATAACTTGTAAGTTAGCCCTGCTGTCCATACCTTCTAACATACCACGACGACGGTTTAAGTCACCTGTTACATCACCCATGTATTGATCAGGAGTTAACACTTCTACCTTCATGATTGGCTCCAATAATGTTGGTTTAGCTTTACGACCTGCTTCTCTGAATGCACTCTTAGCACACAATTCAAAGCTCATCGCATCACTATCCACATCATGATAGCTACCATCAAATATTCTAACCTTCATATTATTAACAGGGAAACCAGCTAATATACCTTGTGGCATAGATGTTTCGAAACCTTTTTGAATTGCCGCGTGGAACTCCTTAGGAACAGAACCTCCGTGAATATCATTCACAAATTGGAAGTGCTTACCTTCATTTTCCTTAATCCATTCTTCATCAGCTGGACCAAGGTCAAATTGAATATCCGCAAACTTACCACGACCACCTGATTGTTTCTTCAAGATTTCACGGTGAGTAACAGTAGTACCAAAGCACTCTTTGTAAGCCACCTGTGGAGCACCTTGATTAACTTCTACCTTAAATTCACGACGTAAACGGTCGATGATAATTTCAAGGTGTAATTCACCCATACCACGCAAAATTGTCTGACCAGTATCTTCATCGGTATTTACACGCAATGTAGGATCTTCTTCCACCAATTTAGCGATAGCCATACCCATTTTTTCAACGTCTGCTTGAGTCTTAGGCTCGATAGCAATCGCGATTACAGGCTCAGGGATAAACATATTTTCTAGAGTGATAGGGAATTTCTCATCACACAAAGTATCCCCTGTCTTAATTTCCTTAAATCCTACTGCTGCAGCAATATCACCTGCTTCGATGAAATCAATTGGATTTTGCTTGTTAGCAAACATCTTCATGATACGGCTGATACGCTCTTTCTTACCACTTCTTACATTCAATACATAAGAACCTGCATCCAAATGTCCAGAATAGCAACGGAAGAATGCCAAACGTCCTACGAAAGGATCGGTCATAATTTTGAAAGCCAACGCCGCAAAAGGTTCTTTTGCGTTTGGAGATCTTGTAACAACATCGCCTGTATCAGGATTTACACCAGAAACATCATCAACATCAACAGGAGAAGGTAGGTAACGACAAACAGCATCTAATGCAGTTTGTACACCCTTATTCTTAAATGAAGAACCGCACATCATTGGAACGATACTTAAATCGATACAAGCTTTACGGATTGCTTCATGCATTTCATCTTCAGTGATGCTATTAGGATCGTCGAAGAATTTCTCCAACAATTTCTCATCATATTCAGCTACAGCTTCTACTAGTTTAGCTCTCCATTCGTTAGCTTCTTCAACCATGTCAGCAGGAACAGGAATTTCCTTGAAAGTCATCCCTTCAGTTGCCATATCCCAAATAACACCCTTCATGGTAATCAAATCTACAACTCCTATAAAGTCGTCTTCAGCACCGATAGGTAATTGTAAAGGCACTGCATTAGCACCTAACATTTCCTTAACTTGGTTAACAACCATCAAGAAATCAGCTCCAGAACGGTCCATTTTATTTACGAAACCAATACGAGGAACCTTATAACGGTTAGCTTGACGCCATACAGTTTCAGATTGAGGCTCAACACCATCAACCGCACTGAATAAAGCAATCAAACCATCCAAAACACGCATAGAACGCTCAACCTCAATGGTGAAATCCACGTGACCAGGAGTATCGATAATGTTGAAATAGTAATCTTTAGTGTTTGCATCGGCAACTCCCTTAACTGTAGGGAATTTCCATTGGCAACTAACTGCCGCTGAGGTAATTGTGATACCTCTTTCTTTTTCTTGCTCCATCCAGTCGGTAGTAGCAGCACCATCGTGCACTTCACCTATCTTATGAATCATACCTGTGTAGCGCAAGATACGCTCGGTAGTAGTGGTTTTACCTGCATCAATGTGAGCGGCAATACCGAAGTTGCGTTGTAATTTCAAATCCGCCATAACTCTGAGTTATTATTGTTTGTTTATTTTTCTAACTTTTTATATAATTTTTTTAAAAAAGCGCTGCAAAAGTAGGGGTTTAGATTATATAATAGTCAGGAGGGCAAAATTCATTTATTATTATTATCAAAAAGTGATGAGATATGAACGAGTGTGTTAGTAGTGATTGTAGAAACTTGTCTGAATCAGGATTTTGAGGAATTGAGGATAGGAAGGAATAGCTAATCATAAAATGTGAGTATACTAATATTTGCCTATCCCTGAATTAGATTACCTATCCGTTATGTTAAAGAAAGTTACATCTCTTCAAATGTTGTCTTACTACTATTAAGAATGGAAACGATAAACTTTAAGAAATAAAATACTTTAACTAAGTAAAATAAGCATTTGTTTAAGAGATTTTTTCTTTGTAGAAAAGACGAGAAAGACTTTATCTAATCAGGTAACAGTACAACGATGAGTCAGGCTTGTAATAATTAATTCGGAATTTTCATAAAATCTGCCTATTTCCGAATCAAACAGGTACTCTAATCACAATTAAATCACAATACTTACTTATTTTAAAGTTCTTTGTCATTTATTCCTACAATAACCTCCTTTGTGCCCTCAAGCGAGCATGAAATAGTATAATTGTTTGGTAAACACGCTTCTACCAAAAAGTATTTTTTACCAATTATACACACATTATGTTTCACGTTTCTTGCTTCCTCCCATTTATTTCTGCTATAATCAGCACAAAAGATTCCTTTTTTATTAACAGACATCGGCTTTTAGTCTTTCATTTCTCTTTATTAATACTAGATTCTCCTAAATAAGTGGTCTATTACTGTCAATAAACTTTAGCTAATTGACAAT
>CANCPA010000150.1 GCA_947379895.1 Chitinophagaceae bacterium
CCAAATCTTTTAGTCTCATCAGGCAATAACCAATTCAATCCAATACCATTGTTAAACGCATCAGGGATAGAAGTTTGAGGCTCGATAGCAATACTTTTTCTGTTTGCAGGAATGTAATATTGAGTATAGCCAAAACCATGTTGGGTTAATTTTATACTACTTCCATCAGTATCAACAATCGTTGTTCTATGTTCCTTTTGATTAGATGGCATCTCGAAACATTGGTTCAAATCAATACTTCCAATAGGAGATAACTCAATAAAATCTTTCAACTCCTTAGTTTCTCCTGTTGGAATGAGTCTATTGTCTGTTATGAAGTATTTAGTGGCAGGTATCTGAAGTTTACATTCATCAACAACTCCAGAAACAGCAAAGTAGGGATGCCAACCATAAGCAAAAGGGGCAGACGAATTACTTAAGTTCTTGATATTTGTATCAATACCAAAACTATTAATTCCCATTGTATAAGTTACTTGTAACTGCAGCTCAAAAGGATAGCTGTATTCATTTGCTTTAAGAATAAATTCCAAAACCAATCTCCCATTAGTTTCGTCAATTTCAACAACAGAAAATGGATTTTTATATACCAACCCATGCAGTGAATGAAAAAAGCCTGCATCATCATTTTGTGGCAATGTGTAAGTTTTATAATTTATAGTATAACGGCCATTTTCTATTCTATTTACAAAAGGGAATAGTTGTGCACCTGCATAGGCATTTTGAATGGTTTGGGTAAATTCAGAATCGTTAGATGCACCCAATAGTATATGTTTTCCATTCACCACAAACAGATTTATAGCCCCTCCATAATCAGCAATGACAGAAAGGTAGTTGTTAGAAACATTATGCTTGATGCAATACTGTTTTCTGTTTGCCAATAAAGACTCTGTAATCTGATACATACTAATAATGATTGAATAATGATTAGACTGATTAAATTATGATTAGCAAGATTTAAAATGATTAATTCTATTATGGTATCATCTATCAATTTCTTTATTCCTTTTTGATATAAATCGTACTCACTCTTTCACTCTTCTCCTATTTCCCTCTTCTCCTCTTTAACTCTTCTCCTCCTATCCTCTTTCCCTCTTTCCCTACTTACTTACAACTAATGACTAAACATTCCATCCATTTCCTCAAGCGACGCCCCCTTTGTTTCCTTCACCTTTAGTTTTACAAAAACAAATCCAATTGCACAAATTACCGCATAGATATAGAACGTCTTATCTTTTAATTGTTCATACAATATTGGGAAAGTGAAGGTGAGAATGAAGTAGGCAAGCCACAAACTCAACACTGCAATTGTGGTAGCCGCAGAACGAATCTTATTGGGAAATATCTCCGAAATTAATACCCATGTAACAGGGGCTAATGAAGTGCCATATAATCCGATTGCGGCCAATAAGAACCACGAAACATAAACAGATTTAGCACCAATTAATTGGGAAATGAGGATATACAAAACAGAGAGGCCAATTGACCCTATTAACATCAATGGTTTTCTGCCCACCTTGTCCACTAATGCCATCGCCAAGATTGTAACAACTAGATTGACTGCTCCAATAAATACAGTCTGTAATAGTTGGTCATCTTTCGATGCACCGATACTTTCGAAGATAGAGGCCGTATAGTTGAACACTACATTGATACCGCAGAATTGTTGAAAGACAGCTAAGCCAATCCCTATAATTACGGCAGGGAGATAATCTTTTTCAAATACTGTTTTAAATGAAGTAGGCTTATTATTGACTAATGATTTAGAAATGGATGCAATTATTTCTCTCGTATAATTCACTCCTCCAATCTTTTGTAGGATGGATTCGGCATCGCTTGTCCTTCCTTTGCTCATCAACCAACGAGGACTTTCGGGAATGAATAAGACACCGAAAAAGAATAAGGAAGAAGGCACGATTCCTAATCCAAACATCCATCTCCACGCATCAACCCCACTATTACGAAGCGAATAATTAACCAGATTAGTTACTAAAATACCAATCACAATCGTCAATTGATTGATAGCAACCATCCTTCCTCTAACTGCCGCAGGTGCAATCTCTGCAATATACATTGGCGATAACATTGATGCCATCCCTACACCAATGCCTGCAAAAAAACGGCTAATGATAAAGAGTGGCGTATTTGTAGAAGATGCCATGGCCAAAGAAGAAAGTCCGAAGATAGCAGCGGCAGTCAAGAGCCCCTTCTTTCTTCCAAACTTCTCCGATATTTTCCCAGCAACTACACAACCTAAGATTGCCCCTAATGCTAGACTACCCGTTGCGAAACCTTCCCAATAAGCATCTAAGCCGAATTGTGTCTTAAGGAAAGGGAGAGCACCCGAAATAACGGCAAAGTCGAATCCAAAGAGATAACCACCTAAGGCAGAGATAAATGAGATTCCGATGATGTAAGTGTTTGAAGAAAAATATTTCATTGACTTGCTCCTTAATTAACTAATAAAATTATTTGATGCAAAACTGCCATAAAATCTCCATCTTTGAAATGGTAAATCTTACGATAAACATAGATAATCTTACGAAATGAGTATTCTCCAAAAGAAAGAAGGATTTCAAGGACAGAAATCTTATATCATGCCTTCTTCAACGCTCAATAAAGCGATGAGTCATCCTCTATGTAAGAGCCTGTATATTACAGATATTGGCTATTATCCTAATGCCCAATTCCACACTAGAGAAAGGAAAAATGGTTGTAACCAATTTGTTCTTATATATTGTGTGAAAGGGGAAGGATGGTATAAGATTAATGAAGAAAAACGTGCCTTAAAAGAGAATCAATTAGCAATACTTCCTCCAAATATTGCTCACAAGTATGGGGCTGACAAAACAAATCCTTGGTCAATTTATTGGGTACATTTTGCGGGAGAGAATGCAGATTCAATTGTAAGGCACTTAAGAAGTGAAGATTCTTTCAGTCCCATTTCAATTGCCATAGATGAACATAGGGATATTGTTTTTAATAAAATATTTTTAAGTCTTGAAATAGCGGACAACATGGATAATATGTTGGATGCATATTTATCCTTCCCTTATTATCTCACGAGCTTTAGACCAATCCTATTTAAAGAAAACAATTTGTTAAATGAACATAATCCAATTGAGAAATCAATTTCATTTATGAAAACCAAACTGAACACGATGGTTGCATTAAAAGAGTTGGCGGAAAATGTATCGTTGTCAGTATCGCATTATTCAACTTTATTCCAACAGAAGACACATAATTCCCCTATCAATTACTTTCTTTTTCTAAAGATGCAACATGCCTGTCAATACCTTGAGAATACAGAGTTATCGGTAAAACAAATAGCAGTAGAAATAGGCTATGATGACCCGTTTCATTTCTCACGGACCTTTAAAAATATAATTGGTATTTCTCCGAAAGGATTTAGAAATAGATAAACCAGATTACGCAATAGGACTCTATTACAATTCACAACTACTTCAAACACAAGCTTTTACTTGATTTGTTTGACTTCAAAATAATATATTATGTTTTCAGTCAAAAAAACAGCATAAAAACTTGTCTTTTTTTTATTTGTGAATCTAATAACGAGTCAATTGCGTAATCTTGGATAAATCATATTCGAAAAGTAGAATGGCATCGAATTTTAATTTGATTACAAAATACAACTTCTTCAGGTACTGAATCTACTTCCCAAAATCAAAATACACTTCAAATTCCTTACAGCAATCTTGACATTCATAACAACTAATAACCTCACACTATCCCCTCACAACTCACAACTAACCCCTCACAACAAACCACTCACAAAGTATATTCCGTTGGCGACACTCCAAACTTCTTCTTGAACTCACTACTAAAATATTTGGTGTCGTTATAGCCAATCATATCTGCCACTTCATAGACGGTATATTTCTTCTCTGCAATCAATTCTGCGGCCTTCTTAAGTTTCACGTTCTTAATAATTTCATGAATAGTCAAACCCGTCAGTGCCTTTACTTTCTTATACAATACCGACCGACTCATATTCACTTTCTTACAAATCAAGTCAACATCCAAATCCTGACTCGAAATATTCTCTTCGCTAATAGTGATAATCTTTTGTATAAATTCATCTACAACCACCATTTGAACTGCCTCACTCCCCTCCTCACTTTTAGTTGTTCCTTCATTTTGAGTACTAAGTTGCACTTCTTTATTACTAGGAATTTCAATGACTTTCCGAGTAAAAACTTGTCGTAACCGTTCCTTTGATGCTATCAGATTTTGTACTTGTAGTTCAAGAAGTTGAATACTAAAAGGTTTGTTGATATAAATATCAGCCCCCATTTTAAACCCACTCAGTTTACTATCAAAAGTAGATTTTGCAGTAAGTATAATAACTGGTATATGATTAGTACGTTCATCTGTCTTGATTTTCTTGCACAACGAAAGACCATCCATGATTGGCATCATCAAATCGCTGATGATGATATCGGGTATCTGTTCAATAGCTATCTCAAATCCAACTAAACCATTCTCTGCCTCAAAAACTTCATAAAACTTACTAAACGATTCTGCAATAAACTTCCTTATCTCAGTGTTATCTTCAATAATAAGTACACTAAACTGTTTCTTTTCAATTGCCCCACCTACCCCTTCAAAATTTGCTTTTGTAGTCTGTAAACCTTTGCTATCGGTTGTTTGCAGTTGCCTTTGCTGTAAAAGAGTTTGATTATTTACAATAAGCTGTTCCTTCTCAAAATGAGAATTACCTTTCAAAAGACGGATAGTAAATGTAGTATTCTTTAAGTTTTCTTGATGATGACTCTCTACCCTCAATTCACCTTTGTGGAGTGCAATAATACTCTTTGACAAGGCAAGACCAATCCCATAGCCCGTATTTTGAATGCCATAATCATTCTCCTGAAAAAAGTTATCGAATAGCTTATCTAGGTTATCCGGGGAGATTCCTTTGCCATTGTCACTGACCTTTATAATAATACTATCAACTACATTTTCAATAACAACACTCACATAGCCCCCCTCGGGCGTAAACTTATAGGCATTTGACAATAGGTTTACTAGCACTTTTTTCATCTGTTCCTTATCAAAAAACAGTTCTTCTTGATCGGTTGTATGAATAAAATCGGTGACTATGTTTTTTGAGATAGCGATATCTTCAAAGGACTGTAAGACGGATTGAATGAAAGGTATCAGGTTATAGTTCGAAACATGCAGATTCACGTTACCTGTTTCTATTTTCCTGAAGTCTAATAACTCATTTACAAGAGTCAATAAGTCGGTAGAATTATTTTTAATGGTAGTCAATTGAGGAATATCAGAATCGGTCGCCACTTTTGAAGTCAACAATTTATCTACAGGACCAATTATAAGAGCCAGATAAGTATGTATCTCGTGTGATATATTGGTAAAGAAGTTCAGTTTCAAATCAGTCAATGTCTTTTCCTTTTTAAATAATGCCTGCAAGAAAAAGAAACGGATGAGTACAAAAAGAACCCCCGCAACAATCAGTAAATAGACGCTATAGGCCCACCATGAAAACCACCACGGAGGCAATACATTAATTCGCATCATAATAGGGTCGCTCCAAATACCATCACTGTTAGCACCCTTTGCTAAAAAAGTATATTTGCCCGAAGGAAGATCTGTAAATGTGGCCGAAGGTGTGTTTGTATAAATCCAATCATGATCTTTTCCCTCAATTTTATAGGCATATTTATTCTTGCCCGATCGTTTAAAGCTGATTGCAGCAAACTCAATCGTAAATATGTTTTGGTCATGTTCAAGCGAAATCTCATTAGTCAACCAAATATTCGCAGATAGCTTATCCTTTGAATTATTTTGTCCAATAGGTGTATTAAATAATCGCAGTCCTGTAAACACAATACTTGGCTTAACACTCTTTTCCACAAGATTTTTAGGAAAGAAACTTGTAATCCCATCCATTCCTCCAACAAAAATCTCTCCTCGTTCTGTTTGGTAAATACTGTTATTATTAAACTCATTCCCCGCCAACCCATCATTTATATCATATATAATAAGACTATTATTTTTAGGTTTAAATTTTATTAAACCATTATTCGTTCCTGCCCAAATATTTTCATTCTCATCTATGATAACACTCAATACATTATCACTTGGCATTCCTTCTTTTTGAGTAAACGAAATGGCTGACTTCTTTTTAATGTCATAACATATTAGTCCCGAAAAATAGGTGGCAATCCAAATACGACCCAACTTATCTGTACAAAGACCATTCACATCAATAATCTTATCCGACTTAATAGGTATCGCATCAATTTTACGCTCATTCCACCGCTTACAAAAAAGACCACTATCCGTTCCAATCCAAATATTTTTTTCCTTGTCCTGAATCAAAGAATGAATATGAATCTTTGCTAATTCACTCCTCTTCAATTCGAGTGAAACCTGCTGCCCAATTCCTTTATTTTTCTTGTAAAACTTAATTCCGTTTTGTGAACCAATCAATAAGTTTCCCTCATTATCATCCAAAAAAGTGGCGACTTCGAGTCCTAACGACTCTTGTGACTTATCATCGGTAAAATAGTTCGTAAACTTTTGATTGCTTTTAGTATACAAACTCACACCACCTCCATGAGTCCCTAACCAAATATCTCCATCTTTATCCCTATAAATTGTCTTTATTAAATTAGAACTAATACTATTAGGGTCGGCATTATTGTGTGTAAAATATTGGTAACTGTTCTTTGACTTATTCAAAATATTTAAGCCTCCGCCCTCTGTACCAATCAATAAATCATCATTGATTTCCAAAAAGCTACTCACCACATTGTTATTAATACTCGGCTTGAAACTACTCTTAGAATATGATTTAAACAACGGATTATTATAACTAGTAAAGTTGATACCCCCAAAGAAAGTGCCCACCCACACATCATTGTTCTTATCCATGAACAGACTATGAATCGAATTCTTACTGATACTTGTCTTATCATCGGGATTATTTTGGTAATTACTAAATTGAAATGAAGCAAGATTCAAGATACTTATTCCCTGCAAAGTTCCTATCCACAAATTATTATGGTCGTCAAGTAAAAAGGAACGGATCGTATTATTTAATAAACTTTCTTTTTGTCCGCTATTCTTGAAGTGTGTAAAACTGTTGCTTTTTACATTCAGCATATCAACTCCTTCATTAGCAGTTCCTATCCAGATATTGAGATTTGAATCTTGAATAAGACATCTTATTTTGTTTTCTGCAAGACTAGTTACCGATAAATGCAAATAAGTTTGGTAACTGTTTCCCTTCTTCTCTTTAATTATTTTTGTCAAACCAAAATCTGTACCCACCCAAACGCTACCATCTTTATCCCCCAAAAGACTATATATGTAATCACTTTTCAATCCTCCTGAAGTCGAGGAAACAGTGAAACGGTCAAAACTAATTTTACCATTGCTCTCTGTTATCAAGTTTAAACCTTCTGCAGTTCCAACCCATATTTTACCCTCTTTGTCTTCGCAAATCGAAGTGATATGATTATTACTAATAGTGTGGGAGTCGTTGTTTTGCTTTTTTATTTGTTCAAAACAATCCTTTTCTGAAATATATCTATTTAGTCCTTCATTAGTACCAATCCAAAGTCGTTTATGAGAATCGAAGAAAATACAGTTAATTGAATTAGAGGATATTGTCGTGTTATCTAATGGATTATTCTGATAGTATTTGAACCCATGAGAATCGTATCTATTAACACCAAATCTAGTTCCGAACCATAGGAAACCCAAATTGTCTTGTACAATTGCATCCACAGAATTTTGAGATAGTCCATTCTCAACTTTAATATGCTCAAAACTCAGCCGTTGAGAACGAGCGAGCGTTGACATCAAAAGAATAAAGTTGAAAAATAGAAACCTTTTTATCATATAACGGCACAATGTTAACGCTTAAATATGATTTCGAAGAGTTAGGATTAATAAAAGAATTTCGGATTGCAAATAAACTTCGACCCAAATAAGGGTTTTGAACCATTAGGCTTTTTAAAAAACTTGATTCAAAAACAAAGTTTAATATAATATCTAATAATAAACGCCCTAAAACATCGCTGCTTCAAGGCGTTTCAATTACTTTTTTTACAAATTTACACTAACCACTAACCACTAACCACTAACCACTAACCACTAGTTTTGCTTTTGTATTTTTTATAATGGTTGTCAGTATTTTTATTATTTCTACTGCATCTAGGTTTATGCTTTCAAATTCTTCTTCATTAATATAATCTGTAGCACGTAATAATTCCAACCAATAAATAGTTTCATTTATTTCCTTCTGAGCAATTGCTAATTTATGGATAAAATCGTTTTTGCTTTCACTATGCTCTGCTTCTCGTACCAAAGCTCCAACGCTTGTTCCACTCCTTAACACTTGTTTGCTCAATAAGTATTCACCTTTTTCAGCTACTAAATACTTGCAAAGATTTACTACTCTTATAGAAAACAAGAAACTTTTATTTTTCAAATTGTTTTCTTTCATATTTTTTTATATTTTAACCACTAACCACTAATCACTAACCACTAACCACTAACCACTATCTTAACCATCAACGACTCCATTTCTATCACAACTCCTTTGTGAATTGTTATAACAAGCATAAAATCAGTGTACCCTGCAAGCGAGAATTTTACATGATAAGTACCCGGTTTACATTTAATAATCTCTGCAATACCCAATATTGTAGAAAGCGTAGTTTTCTTTAATTCCACAATTTCCATCTTTACGTTTTCCAATAAATCTCCTGATAAACTATCCTTACATACAGAATGTACTCCCGAATGACTTTCTCCAGGGGCTACCAGTTCCCTACTAATCTTATAGTTTGCCACCATTTCAGTATTTGCAGAAGAAGTTCCATCATATTCAGGAATCAATAAGTCATCAATATTTGATAGATGTTCATCCACTTTTTTAATTAAATCAACAATTGCAGCGGTACTAACAACTCTTGAAATCTTTGCCATTTTAGGAGTACCAATTGATTTTTTTGCATCCTCAATAGCTTTATCTATCTTGATAATATCAGCAGGCAACACATTATAAGTTGCCAATGCAATAATATTAGTATTAAGCGCATTTCTTACCGAAATCAATGCATCCAAAGCCTCCGATTCATGAATATCTGTATAATCTGTTTTACGAATGTCAAATAAATGTTCAAGTGTTTGAATCTCATTTTTACCTGCCCAAACTCTTGCCTTACGTGAAAACTTTACCACCAATTCAATCGCAGCCAATACCAACACATTTTTATCTGCTGTTACGCCCGTGTCTATATGCCCTTGTTTAGTGATTTCGCAATCAAGCAATCCTTTTGAAATTAAAAAATCTGAAATTTCATCAACTAATTTTGCAAAAGAAGTATATATAGTACTGTTTTTTGCAAAAAATAATACCATTACTACATACATACTCAATTTTGAATGCTGTCTCTTATTCATTTTTACTGCTTTAATGTTTTAGGCAGTAGAAATTACTGTCATAAGGCAAAGAGCGTTCATTTGAATCACAATATGTCATTTTTAAAACTATTTTAACAAGCCTAGGCTTAAACTTTGGCTTTTGATGAAATTATTTAGTCATATTCAAACAAAATATATAAATATTTTAGTAATTATTGAAAATCCGTTACAACTTGAATATTATTTTCCTTTTCACCCTTAAATAAACCCAGATTACACAATAAACTTTAATTGACACTGTCATTTAGCCAAACTACATTTGCATTCAAATACATGACGTTAAAATCTTGAGCAATTACTTCAAGCGATCAATTCCTCACAAAACCATTTATCCAAATTACATTAAGTAATTGCTATTTAACATTACCATTTTAACGAATGACATTAAACTTTCAACACATGACATCGTACTTTTTAGACTTGACATCAAACTTTCACACCATTAATTTGACCCTTCCTAAGTTAAACTGAATGAATTAATAATATTGATTAATTATTGTCAGGAAAGTGAAGTAAATAATAATTTAAAAACTCATTTCTCCTATTCTTTAAAAAGTATAATTGACATCATTTTAATAAAACTAAATCTTCCAAAAAAAAGGATTCCTCCCATTTGCAAATCGTCAATCAAAAGCAACAAAAAAATTGATGAAAATACTTAAGAATTACAGTAGTTTTCATACACCCTAAACACTATATCCTAAACCTTAAACTCATTTCTGCAACCTACAAGCACTAACTTGCAACCCTAAACTATCCCAATCATTTTTTGTCAGTTAACTTTGCCACTTAATTTACCCCAAATGAAATTTTACATTGTATTGCTTGCCATTCTTGGTCTTTCTATATCGGAATCTATTGGTCAGAACTTCAATTTATTGCCTACTATTCCCGACTATGCCAACAATCCTCAAGCGGCTGTGATGTGGAAAGGCGTACAATTAACGAATCCCCCTTTCACAACTATATTAACACCTGCTTTGTACGACGAAGTTCTCTATGCTGCAATGTCTTATTTCCACCCTCAAAGTCCCTATTATCATAATACTTTGGCACTTAAAAGAACGAATACTCTTTTAGATAGTATGTTGACAGCTTGGAGCAATAATTTAAATACTACATCTTTTAATTATACAGTAGAGGCTACTTATGCCTATTTATTATTAAAGACTTATTTGCCCGATAGTATCCCTTCAAATCGAAAGTCAATTTGGGAAAAGGGCATCACTAATTTAATCACATCCACTTTAAAAAAGCCATTAATGTATGATAGCTTGATGGTAGGAAGTGTATGGTTGAATGGAGATATCAGGTTTGCTGTTGCAGTAGTTTTAGGAGGCACTGCAATAGGTGACACGGCCTCGGTAGCAAAAGCCCGAAATGTTGTTGAAAATGTGATGACAAAATGTTTGCTAGGTGACGGAGGTACTCATTATTACGGCTATCAAAACGAAAATGTTACGTATCATATTCCCACAAAAAAATACTTTCTGATATATTGGCTATTCACACAAAATAATACAGTTCTAAATGTGTTAAAGGGAATGAAGAACTACTCTTTATTGATGCATCATCCCGTTGGAAAGGGTTTTGGAGAGTATATTGCAACTCCTGCATGGAAACCCTATTATAATTCTATTATACTTGAATATACTGCTGCCATTTCGGCTTTCCTTACAGACGACCCCTACAGTTGGACATTGGGTAAAAATGCTAAGGCCTTTGAATTGGCCTTTATATGGAAAAGTGGCCTAAAGTCCCTTCCAATTCCGACTAACCTATGTGTTTATGATAAAAATATACTTGGTCCAAGGTATCGAAATGGAAATTGGGGAGCCGTAGGAACAATGAGAGATATGGCTTCGGCGTTGCCTGAATTTGCCACAGAAACTAAACTTCCTATTGCCACTCTTATGGCTGGTAAGCAAACTTTTGCAGGTGCCTATGCCTTAACAGCAAATGCAAATGCGACCACCTATCCTTTAAACGCAGTATTTCATGCAGCTGCTTTAATCATTAAAAATAAAACGGGCAAAGAGACCGATTACAATCGAGGTAATATGTACAGTTTTTTAAGTGCCTTCGAAAACAACAGTATAACTAAAACAAAATCTATTTATGGGTTGTCAACACGTTACAAAGTGGTGGATAGAGTGATGAATAAATCAAGTTTCGACGGCATGCAACAATGGATATTTACTCAGGATCGACTCATTGGCATGCTCGAAATAGAGGCAATGGCAAATACAACGTGCTATGGAATTGGTACTCGCTTTTGTTTTGTGGGTGGAAGATTAGGTGTTTCAGGAAAATACAAACCCTTAGTCCGTTTAAATGATTCGACTTATCAATATGGATTACTGAACTTTAAAATCATCAAACAAGATTTCAAAGGCAAGACTGATAGTGTTTACTACGGTATTCAAGGTGCTGTTAACGATACCTTATCTAACCAATTGGTATTGCATGACCAACTAGACTCATTAAACGACAAAAAGATAACAATTACGAAAGGCTATCGTAAAAGAGTATTGGTAGAAGTCACTAAAAGCACTACCCCTTTTTCAGCCGAGGCTGTTGTATTAAATACGGCTTATCCTTTATATGGTCTTCAGTTTACAGAGAATAATAATCGGAAAATTAGGATTGTACACAATGTTTCTGC
>CANCPA010000151.1 GCA_947379895.1 Chitinophagaceae bacterium
GGAACATTTGCCGGTGCACCTACTCCTCAAGACTACAGTAATTTAAAATGTTTTAAACTAACGCCTCCTACAAGCAATAGCAATGGGGCATTTACGTATAGTACGGATAATAGTAGCGTGGATTCTATTAGCCACGATACCCTGTTTATCATGGGCGTGGGTACGGCAAATGTGGTGGCAACACAAAGTGCTACGGCTTATTTTGTGAGTGCTACTGCTACAGCAAGTTTCACTGTAAAAGCAATAAAACCGACTATTACCAATTTTTCAATCCCTAGTATCACCTATGGCTGTTTACCTTTTGTACCAACTACTCCTATCAGCAATAGTACAGGTGCGTTTACCTACACGAGTAGCAATACTGCTGTGGCTACGATTACCAATAATATAGTTGAGATTAAAGGGGTGGGCACATTTACGGTAACTGCCACACAGGCGGCTAATGGCAATTACCTCGAGGGTAGTATTATTTCATCAACGATTACTGTTAATACAGCAACACCAATATTGGGCAAATTCAGTGTGCCAATAGCATACGTGCCGGGCTCTATTACCCTTACACCTCCTACTTCTACCAATCCTGCACCATTTACTTACAGCTTTAAATCTGTCGCTTATCCTACACCATATTATACAGGTCATACACCAATCCCTCCAACGATTAGTGGCACTATTTTAAGTGTAACAGAAATGGCTTATGATACCATTTATGCTACACAAGCAGCATCCGGTAATTATGCAGGCGCAACTGTGGCGGCACCGCTAATTTTTGCAAGCAGCTCTATTAGTGCAACATACAATTCATTACAATTTTTTGGTTCACAAGCTGGAATTGGAAATTCATCTTTTAGTGGGACATATGTTACCGTGGGCAGTGGAGCTCAAAAAGATTATAGTAATAATGTAGATAATACATTTAAATACACAAATGGCCTTACTGCAGCCGATGCACCATTGGTCACACCTACTGGGAGTTCTATTGCTGGAAATTTAAGTGATAATTTTACAGTAGAAACCTATTTTAAATTGCTAATTACACCAACAGATGTGATGCCACTTATTTCAAACACTGCACAACCAAGTGTAACTCAAAATACACCGCTCAATGGATGGATATTAAAATTAGTTCCCTATACTTCTAATAATATTTCTACCAATAAATTGCAATTTGAATATTATCCTCAACAGACTTTAACTTTTGCTAATCAAACTATATCAAAAAGAATAATTGAGGGGTTTTCTAAAACTTCTACTGGGTTCAGGGATCAATCTTGGCATCATGTTGCTGTAACAAGAGCAAATGGGGTGATTACAATGTTTGTTGATGGTATATCACAAGGCGGAAGTCCAGATAATAATTCAATTTTGAGTGCACCAAATAATCCCACACTTTTAACATTAGGCGCTGGATTTGATTATAATATCTATAATGTAAATTCAGGGGTACAAACATATAATTTTAAGTTTTTTACAGGTGCTTTAGATGAGACACGTATTTATCAAAGAGCCTTGAGTGCTTGTGAAATTTTGCAATCTATGAATCCAACTTCAAGTGCATTTGGGAATTTTCCTGATACGACAAGTATGAGTTTGTATTTTAATTATAACCAAGGTACTGCTAATGGTGATAATAGGTTGGTTAACTTAAAGGATATTACTTATAATAATCCATTAAACTTGATGCCTAAATTCGGCAATTTTTCTCTTAATAATCTTTATTCAAACTTTGTGGTTGGGGTAGTGCCTGATCAAATTAATCCTGTAGGAGCAATCGGAAATCCGCATACAGTTGTTTATCCCTCTTTGAATGTTTCGGACTTTATAACTGATGCTAGTTCTAATTCGTCGATGACCTATAGTTGGGCAAAAAGTAATAATGCATTTGTAGAAAATAAAAATAGTAACACATGGGATGTGAATACGCAGACGCCAATCATTTGGGAAGGTCTAAGTGAAACTACATTAAATTATGATTTAACAAAAGCAGCACCCTCAATAAACACTTGGTATGCACGTAAAGCATCAACTTCATCCGGCTGCACGATTGGTGCTCCAGATCCTGTTCGAATTATAGTAGGGCAATCGGGGGTATATGGTACACAGAATAACGTACGGAATGGGGTAATTAGTGGGTCGGTCTATGCGAGTGATGGAATTACGGGCATACCAAACGATACCATTATTGCCTACACGAATATACCAATTATGGGTAGGGATATTTCAAAATTGGATACTGCTATTACACAATCAGATGGTACTTATAGCTTTGCTAATAATTTGAATGATATCTTTTATGGTAATGCAAAGGATGGGGATTCCGTACATGTTACCTTCTATTTGTACCCTATCAATAGAACGACTCACACCTACAATAAAATTGTGGATAGTGTGGTGTTGACTTCGAATTTGTTTCCGAATCATGCACCGAGCAATAGAAACTTTATCGATCAGAGTGCAAAGGCTGTGATTGGAAGGGTGACACAGACTTGTCAAACTTGTACACCTGCAAATACAATTGCGGGTTTAGATAGTGTACAAATTACGGCCGTAAACAATGCAGAAAGCATTGTTGCTAATTTGCCACCTGAAACTGATAAGGATACTACGCATTCTCTAAACGGTAGCGAGGGTAACTTTGGCGTTGCCATTAAAACGTCGGGCACTTATACCCTAACCCCGTCGTACAAGAATCATCGGTTTAAAGCAGTAAATGCTGTAAATAATGGAGATACGCTACAAGTGAAAGTCCTCAATGAAGGAGTTTCGGGTCTTATTTTTCAAGATACCACCACCCATACAATTTCAGGATTTGTAGGGGCGGGTTGTAATAGTTCGATGGGGCGATTTATACTCACGTTTCAAGATGTATTGAGGGATAAGAAAGGCAATATATTAAAGGTAGGCTCTCAGTTTACGGCAACCAAAACAACTAATCTCGATGGTTCTTATTCCATTCATCTACCTGCAAGGGAATGGAAGCTCACCAAAGTGGCATTGCCTTGCACTAATGGTAATTGTTTTTTGGATACGGTAACGGGGATTATGGATGCGACTGCGGTGTTGTATTATTATAATCATCAGCTACCGAGTGATAGCTTACTCTTTGGTATTGATACAATAGATGTTCAGCGCAACCTTATCTATTCTAGATCTTCTACTATGTATGTGGCGGGCTTAATGTCGGGTGCAGAAACTAGTAAGTTATTGCCAAATACTTGTTTTAATTCCCCGATTGCCAAATATGGACTTTGGGGGCAGGGAGATAAGATGGTTTTGGCGTTTCAAATTTATCAAGGGCCTGTTTCGTTGGGATGCCCTGCTAATAGTGGGGATATTCAGGTGGTTACTGATTTTCAACAGCCTGCCGGGGTGTATGATAATATTAACCTGAAGGTAGAAAATGGGGTGGTGTACGATACCCTAAAGGCAGGGCAGCCAAGTAATATTGGTAATTACACCAAATACTTTCAGGTAACTTATACCGAGCCGAGTGGAAACACTATTGTGTATAATTATGACAGCTTGATCGTATTAGGAACGACTGCTGCACCGGGTGGGGCATTGTACAATGCAATAACCACTCCTTTCCCAATTAAAGTTTTGCACGATCCTCCTGGTCCAAACAGCTATTCAACTTGGAATAGTAAGGATATTTGGGCACTCAGAAAGGTTTTTCAAAGAGTAGAGACTGCTACAGAACAGATTGATCAAGAAGGCAAACTTGGTATAATTAAAAAATCTGTTGGTTTTGGAGTCTCATTTGACATTGAATTTGCTTATATTTCAAATTTTGGAGGTTTATCATCACAAGCATTTACTCAACTTACCGATTCTACTACCACCTATACTTTCACTAACAATATACAAACTAGTGGAAATCCTAGTTGTGTGGGTAGGGATTGGGATGTAGTGATTGGCGAATCGGAGAATTTTGTTTACACCGAAGCGACAAAAGTGTCGATGTCGCCAAGTTGTAAGTTACAAACGAACAACCTGATTGTGATGGCACCTAATGGCATACATGCCTTGTATGCTTATACTATTAATGATATTAAGAAGGTGGTGATACCTCAACAACTTGATTTTGCTACTCAAGCAGCAGCTAGTGCGGATGGTACTATTGGAGGACAGTCTGCTGATTATTACAAACAGAATGCGGTAGTTTGGCAACAGATTGTAGATCAAAATGACAATAATATTAAAAATGCAACCTACCCGAATAACCTGAGTATCAGTTCTGGTACCAATATGGATTATATTTGGGATACAGCAAGAACCCTTCTAAAAGACACCTGCAGTAATTGTTTTGCTTCAGGATCCCCTCTTTTGCAAAATGGAGCATATACTGGTACAGTTTATATTGGTCAAGGAATTTCACAAAAATCACCTGTTAATGAATACAAGCTAGTTGGAAAGTTAACTGCCACGGTTGTTTTAACAACAGTAGAAACGAGTGCACACACCGCACAAACAACTAATTCTTTCCGTTTACAGGATGATAACACCACAACAAACGACAACATATTGCTTGGTTATGGAAGAGACCCTCAATTTGGCACGCCTATCTTCAAAACCTATGCGGGTTGGACGAGTTGCCCACACGAGGAGGGTACTTATGCGATAGATAGTTGTGTGTTGGTAAAATCGGATACCCTACCTAAATATTCAGGGGATAGTGCCTTGGTTTGGTTGAACTTATATAACCTAACCACACAGCCGGGTAGTAGCGAAAGCTATACGGTATCGCTAAATAATAGTACGAATCCTGATGGGGCATCGGTGTCTATCAATGGTGCAGCTTATAACATCCCTGTAGCCTATAAACTTGGTTATGGTCAAGGAATCAGGATACCTATTACGGTGATACGAAACAAATTGACAGGGGTAAATCAGTACAATTTAGAGATTGTAGCCTCCGATAATTGTTCGAGTGGTGACAAGTATTCTAGTAAGCAAATGATTAGTTTAAACTTCCCTACTACGGATACGCTAGATGGTACGATTGTGTATCCGCTGAGTAATGCGGTTGTAAACAATCAGAGTAATAAAAGCTATCCGATTATTTTCACTTCGTCTAATTTTAATAATGTACAAAGTGCGACGCTTGAGTATCAGCTTGTACCTCCACCTAGTGCGAATGGGTTTACAGAATACGGCGTATGGAAGGCAGCACAATTTATGACGATTAATAATAGTGATTTGGATACTATCAGTAATAATGTACATGGTATAGCAAATGTAACAGTGGTGGATAGAATCAATTGGAAGCTAGATAGCTTGCCACAAGGTGCTTACAACCTTCGCTTGTTGGTACAGAAGGTGGTAAATGGGGTCATGCACATTGCCTACTCTCCTTTAGTTACCAATTTTGTCATCGATACGATAGCACCTGAACTATTTGGTACCCCTACACCAAACTATGGAACATACTTGGTAGGGTCGCCTATTTCGTTTACTTACAATAAGAATTTGTCCTACGATTCAGTGGTCATGACAGATATCACCACTAAACAGGTGCTTGCCAGTAAATCAGGTTGCTACAATAATACGGTGATGATAACACCACCTGCAAATTTGCAGAATTATGCGGGAGACAGCATTAAAGTAGTGGTGTATAAGGCAACGGATACACATGGTAATGTTAAGCTTTCGGCAGATAGTATCCTCTTCAAGGTGGGTACTTCGAACATCTCTACGTATAACAATCCTGCGTTTATGACGGTCAATATGCAAGTGCAGCCACTTAATAATGGCAATACCCAAACTACACCAATCAGTAGTAACGGTACGATTGGTGCCTCTACCTATAAATCGGCTACGGATGTACTAGCCTTGATGTTCCAATCGTCAACTCCTAGTGTCACAAGCAATCAGATTGTGAACTATACGCTGTCTGGCGATGCCGTAAATGGGGTAGATTATCAGATAATGTACCCTGCATCGCAGAATACCTTATATATACAATCGGCAGCGGGGGTATTTAATCCTTACCCGAATGCACTGACAGGGGTGAAAGCGAATAGTGGAACGATAGTGATACAAGCAGATAGTGCTCAAGCTACCTTGTTTATCAAGCCTTTGAATAATGCATTGGCAACTGGTAATAAGAACTTGACACTTACCTTGTGCCAATCGGGTAATTATAATGTTGGACTCAACTATGCGTTTAGTTTGAACATAAAAGCGCCTGCTACTCATACCGAAAGTATTACAACCTGCGATAGTTATTCTTGGAATGGCGTAACCTATACAAAGAGTGGCATTGATACCTTCAAAACAACTACTAGCCCTACAAGTGGCATTGATAGTTTGGCTATCTTGAATTTAACTATCAAACAACCGACTAGTTCTACGACCACCGAAACTACGGTAGCCACTAGTTACACTTGGCATGGTAGGACTTATACATCAACAGGAAAATATTCTTTTGATACCTTAAATGTGGCGGGTTGTGACAGTACAGCGTACTTGGATTTGACGTTTGTTAATTATGCGTCTAGTGTAACTGTGAGTGGAAATATCGTCTCCCCACTCAATGAATCAATCAATACGGTACAAATGACAGTGGATGGCGGAACACCGAGTACGGTGATTCAAAATGGCTATAGCTATAGTCTCAACCTGCCTACAGGATTGAACCATACACTTAGTCTCTACAAAAACGATGATGCCAATCCGATGGCAGGCATCAATATCTCGGACTTTGCGCTATTAAAAGCACATATCATGAACAAGTCCTCTGATATTATTAAGACGTCTCCATGGTTGATGATAGCGGCGGATGTGAATGAAGATGGGGTATTGAATATTGTGGATTTGGCCTTGATCAAAAGAATGATTTTAGGTCAGTCAACTACCTTTACAAACACAAAGGGCATCAACAACTTGTGGACATTTGTAGATAGTACTAACCCGTACACAACTGCGGCGAATCCTTTCCCTTACAAGAGTACGATTACGTTGAATAATCTGATGGTGAATACGCCTAATCAAACGTTTTATGCCTTGAAGTTAGGGGTGTTGAATGTGGAAGCTAATACGCATATATTAGGAATGAATACGCCAAAAGAGCCGGTTAGCTTATTCTACAACGACATCAAGACAACAGGAGATGGCACAGTGAGGGTGCCAATTAGGGTCAAGGACTTCAAACACATCTTAGGTATGCAGTTTACGTTGAATTTCAATAGTCAATTATTGCAATTACAAGGAATAGAAATCAAGTCCCTCAATATGAATTATTCGACACATAAGTCAAGTAAAGGACAGATTAGCTTTATGTGGTCGGATTCATTGGTAGAAGCGCAATCGCTTGATGATAATACCGAAATAATGGAATTAGTCTTCAACAAACAAGGTGATTTAGGCAATACAGCTATTACAATTAGTAATGATGTTACTTCGATAGCCGCTTATGATGCCGAAATGAGCAAGCATAATATCGTTATGACAACGGGTAAGATAATCGAGCCACAACCTGTAGTGCCTACAGAGAGTTGGACAATTGCACCGAATCCTACCACAGGAATGGTCAATTTAACACTTTCGTTGACGGAAGGAAAGGATGTTGAGTTTGAACTTTTATCAGCAGAGGGCAAGAAGTTGATGCAACAACGATTATCGGCAAATAGCGGTAAGAGTACGACAATCTTGAATCTAGGAAAGGATACAAGGCTTTCTCCGGGAATCTATTACCTCAAGGCAACGGGTATTGATGCCTTAGGAGTGAAGAAAGTAATTGTAAGATAATAGGAATAGGGCCAATTCGTAAGGTTAAGGGGTATCCAAAAAAGTGGGTAGGATCCTTAACCTGACGAAAGAAACCTTTCTATTGAAGTTGAGTCATTTCGTTCTGTTCCATCGTCATCGGTTCATTTCGACGATAGGAGAAATCTCATCAAGATATGTTTTGCTTTTTATAAAAGAAGTAATGCAGTTTAGTAAATGATGAGTGAAGTTCCTTGAAAGAAGAAGCGTGGTGTTAGAGATTTCTTCCATCATTATAATGAAGGGATTATAGGTGATTAAATATGAATAGTAGAAATAAGGCAGGCCTTGTCTCTACATATTACCGAACAACGGATTCTTTCATTTTGACACAAAAGGTTACCGAAATTTTAAGTCATGTCATATCCATTTATCTCTGTTTTAAATATTAGACATTTGAAATGATGGGGGTTAGATTTAATTCATAGGTAGGCATATTATAGGTGATCATGTTTAAAAATAATAGGTTAGTTCACAAGTCTTATTTTATTAGCATCTTTCTGATACTAAGCTACTCATGTTTGACCGTCTCTGCACAAAAACACACATTGTACATGGATAGTATTCAGAAAGTGGGTAAATCAGATACTGTGGTGAGTGTATCAATTCGTACAAAAAACTTTACAAATGTGGTAGGCATTCAAGGTAGTATTCATTGGGATACAGCTTTTATTACCTGTAATGGGGTAAGTTTTGGAAACACTGACATTCATATTACTTACGCCGACTTGAACCTTGCGGATACTTCAAAAGGACAGATATCAATCGGATGGTTAGATAATAATTTGATAGCTGAATCAGTGGCTGATAACAGTATCTTATTGACGCTTTATCTAAAAGTAAAGAAAATGGGAAGTGGGGGAGGAACGACTATTCGTTTCGTCAATAACCCTACTACAATGACGCTGATTGATGGGAATTTTAAAAATATAACAGATACCGCCTTTATACCCGGATATATTGGCTTTAAGCAAACAAGTATTCCTTCTGTTATTACAGTCAATGCATGTGGAAGTTATCAATGGAATGGAATGAAGTACAATCAAAGTGGACATTATGAATTTATTACTAAGAATTCATCGAATGTAGATAGTACGGCAATTTTAGCCTTAACTATTTTACCTGTAAGCAGAGATACAGTAATAGGCAATTTATTGAATGGTAGTTATACTTGGCATGGACAAAGCATTAGTCAGATTGGCTATTACCGTTTCGATACGTTAAATAGTGTTGGATGTGATTCCATCGTAACACTGCAATTGATGGCTACATTGCCCATACTTTTCAGTAACCTCTCTTCATCAAGTAAAGGGGGAAATGTTTTGTTAAGTTGGACAACTTTACCTGATTTGACTATTGACCATTTTATGGTCGAGCAAAGCATTGACGGACATTTTTTTACAGCGATAACAAAAGTGGAGGCTTTAGACAATAGTGAGAATAAGTTTGCATATATAGATTCAAACCTAATTGAAGGGAATCATTACTATCGGATAGTTGGGGTTAATAAAGAAGGACAGATGTTTTACAGTAAGAGTATTTTGATTAATAAACCATTGTATTCTAGTATGGATGGATTCAGTAGTAAGGGACAGATGAATGAGCATTGGGAAATTTCACCTAATCCTTGTAATGGCAACTTACAATTGAACACGTCTCTTAAAAAAGAGAAAGAAATCCTTTTTGAACTTGTGACGCCCGATGGAAAGAGGTTGTTTCGAAAGAAATTGAATATTTTAGAAGGGATTCAAACGAGTGAGTTAAATCTAAATGAGCGAAACAATCTTTCAAAGGGTGTCTATTTTCTTCAGGCTGTTGGAGTGGATGGGAACTCAATAAAGAAAGTTTTCATTAGATAGTAAATGGATAAGATTGTTAGGATTAGTTTTTTGTACCCCTGATGATAAGTGATACATTATTGTAATTGGCAAAAAAAGCACCATGAAAAGATTCGTTACCATATTTAATGGAGTAATTGCAATAATCATTGCAATCTTTTCCATTTCTACTGTTCATGCACAGAAATACACACTGTACATGGACAGTATCAGCAATGTAAGTAAAGTGGATACAACCATCAGTATTTCAGTACATGCAAAGAATTGTAAGAATGTATTAGGAATTCAAGGAACTGTTCAATGGGATACGTCATTTCTAAAATGTACAGCAGTTTCCTTTGGTAATTCCTCCATTTATATCACTTCAGCCGATATGAACTTGTCAGATACCTCCAAAGGATTTGCAACAATTGGATGGTTAGATAACGGACTTAAAGCTGAAACGGTAGCAGATGGATCTGTATTGTTGACGTTTAATTTCAAGGTAAAAAGAATTGCTACAGGTGGTACTACTATTAAATTTATCAATAGTCCTACTCCTTTAACCCTCATTAATGCCAACTTTGGTAGTATAACTGATACGGCATTTATTCCAGGTTTCGTGGGTTTTAATACTTCCGCACAACCCAAAAACTATACACTTTATCTGGATAGTATCAACAATGTTAGTACACTAGATACCATTGTAAGTGTTGCACTCCGTACACGGAATTTCACCAATGTGTTAGGTATTCAAGGAACTGTACATTGGGATGCCTCCTTACTGAGTTGTAGTTCTGTTAGTTTCGGTAAATCCTCAATTACGCTCACATCCGGTGATTTAAGTCTGATAGACACTTCAAAGGGATATGCAACAATCGGATGGTTAGATAATAACCTTCTACCTGAAACGGTTGCAGATGGAACGGCCTTGTTGACGTTTAACTTTAAGGTTAAGAAAATAGTAGCAGGGAATACTGTAATTAGTTTAATAAATTCCCCTACTCCTCTCGCTATTATTGATGCGACTTTCAAGAATATCAAAGACACCGCCTATATTCCTGGATTTATTGATATAGTGCCTTTTATAATTCCCGTCATCACGCCAATAAATAATAATTATACTCTTTATTTGGATAGTATCAATAGAGTTGGAACTGTAGATTCTATCGTGAGTATATCTATTCGTACTAAGAACGTCATCAATGTATTAGGGATACAGGGAACTATTAATTGGGATACCGATTATTTAAGTTGTAACTCAGTTAGTTTTGGTACTTCTGCTATCAATATCAGCTCAGGTGATATTAGTCTCACAGATACTTCAAAGGGATATGCAACGATTGGTTGGCTAGATAATAGCCTGATTCCACAAACAGTAAACGATGGTAGCGTCCTATTGACCTTTAATTTCAAGGTAAAGAAAATTGTAGCAGGGGCAGGTACTACCATCAGTTTTTCAAATAGTCCAACCCCTCTATCAATCATTGACCAACAATTTAAAAGTTTAGCCAATACAACTTATCTGCCAGGATTTATAGGTTTTGAAAAACCACAATCACAATGGCATACTCTTTTCATGGATAGTGTCAAGAATGCGCAAACTTTAGATAGTATTGTAAATATAGCAGTACGTGCCAAGAACTTTAGCAATGTAAAGGGCATACAAGGGACGGTTAGTTGGGATCCCGCCTACTTAAATTATACCGCAATTAGCTTCGGCACTTCTGCCATCAATATGGACACTTCCAATATTAACCTTGCAGATACTATCAATGGATTTGCTACAATCGCTTGGGTTGATAATATGAATACAGCTCGAACAGTTTCAGACAGCTCCGTTTTATTTACGTTAAGCTTCAGGATAAAGAAAATTGTCATAGGAAATGGAACAACAATCTCTTTAATCAATAACCCAACTGTTAGAACTATTATTGATAACAATTTTACTCCAATAGTAGATACTATTTATATTCCAGGTTATATTGCTTTTAGTTGTTCGCCAACTACTGCGACAATCACAAAGACAGCATGTAGTAGTTATACTTGGCACGGAACTACTTATACGACTAGTGGTTCTTATACTTTTGATAGCTTGAATGCGAAGGGCTGTGATAGTTTGACTACGTTGAATTTGACTATCAATCAACCTTCAGCTGCTACTATCAACAAGACTGCTTGTAGCAGTTATTCTTGGCATGGAACAACTTATACCACTAGTGGTTCTTATAGTTTTGATAGCTTGAACGCAAAGGGATGTGATAGCTTGACAACGTTGAATTTGACTATCAATCAACCGACTTCTGCGACAATCACTAAGACTGCTTGTAGTTCATTTACTTGGCATGGTTTAACTTACACAACGAGTGGTTCTTATACTTTTGATAGCTTGAATGCAAAGGGATGTGATAGCTTGACAACATTGAATTTGATTATTAATCAGCCTACTACTGCGACTATCACAAAGACTGCTTGTAGTTCATTTACTTGGCATGGAACAAC
>CANCPA010000152.1 GCA_947379895.1 Chitinophagaceae bacterium
ATATTTTCAAAATAAGAGAACCTCTTCCAATATTATTTATAATTCCTTTGACTTGGCTTAATCACATCATAAACCAACGGTTCTTTTTCAAGCTCCCATTGACTTTCGCCTTTAAGATGCCAAGCTGAAACGTGCATATAACCTGCATCGTCACGTAAAGCCTCTCCTTCTGGAGTTTGATATTCTTCTCTAAAATGTCCGCCGCAGCTTTCCTTTCTTTCTAAAGCATCAATGCACATTAACTCACCTAATTCTATAAAGTCTGCCACACGATTTGCCTTATCCAATTCAGGATTCATTTCATTAATTGAACCAGGTATTTTAACGTCACTCCAGAATTCTTTTTTCAATGCCTGTATTTCTGCTATTGCTTGTTTCAAGCCTTCTGCATTACGTGCCATACCACACTTATCCCACATAATCTTACCCAAACGTTTGTGTAAACTTTCTACACTTTGTTTACCCTTGATATTCATTAGTGTGTTGATACGGTCACTCACTTCTTTTTCAGCAGCTACGAAAGCAGGATGATCTGTAGAAATTGGCTTATTGTAAATTTCATCAGCCAAGAAATTACCAATTGTGTAAGGAATTACAAAGTATCCATCGGCCAACCCTTGCATCAAAGCACTAGCTCCCAAACGATTCGCACCGTGATCACTGAAGTTTGCTTCTCCTAAGGCATAAACACCCTTCAAAGAAGTTTGTAATTCATAATCCACCCATAAGCCACCCATTGTATAGTGAACGGCAGGATAAATACGCATTGGCACTTCGTAAGGATTTTCGCCAGTAATTTTTTGATACATATCAAATAGATTACCATATTTTTCCTTAACCACTTCCTTACCTAAAACGATAATTTCTTCTTTTGATACATTTTCCAACCCCTTCTTGCTAACTTCTATCTTTCCATAACGCTCAATAGCCGCAGCATAATCCAAATAAACAGCTTGCTTACTTGTTCCTACTCCGTAACCTGCATCACAACGTTCCTTAGCCGCTCGGCTTGCAACGTCACGAGGTACCAAGTTTCCGAAGGCAGGGTATCTTCTTTCTAAATAATAGTCTCTTTCTTCTTCAGGTATTTGAGAAGGAACTCTGTTATCACCTTGTTTCAATGGCACCCAAATACGACCATCATTACGAAGGCTTTCACTCATCAAAGTCAACTTACTTTGATGATCGCCACTAACGGGAATACAAGTAGGGTGAATCTGTGTAAAACAAGGATTAGCAAATGCAGCTCCTTTTTTATGCGCTTTCCATGCAGCAGTTACGTTGCTACCCATTGCATTTGTTGACAAATAAAATACGTTACCGTATCCACCTGTACATAATAAAACAGCGTTTCCAAAATGACGCTCTAATTTTCCGGTGATTAGGTTACGGGCAATAATACCTTGTGCCTTATCATCAACCATTACTACATCAAGCATTTCATGACGAGAATATTGAGTTACATTTCCCAAAGAAACTTGTCTTTCCAATGCTTGATAAGCACCTATTAATAATTGCTGACCTGTTTGACCGGCAGCATAAAATGTACGTTGAACCTGAGTACCACCGAAACTACGGTTACTCAATAATCCACCATACTCTCTTGCAAAAGGAACACCTTGAGCAACACATTGATCAATAATATTCCCACTCACTTCTGATAAACGGTGAACATTAGATTCTCTAGCTCTGTAATCGCCACCTTTAATGGTATCATAGAAAAGACGAAAGATGCTATCACCATCATTTTGATAATTCTTGGCCGCATTAATACCACCTTGCGCTGCAATAGAGTGTGCTCTGCGAGGGCTATCTTGAAAACAAAATGCTTTTACCTTATATCCTAATTCTCCTAAAGTAGCAGCAGCCGACGCACCCGCCAAACCTGTACCTACCACTATAATTTCAAGCTTGCGCTTATTGGCCGGATTAACCAACTTACAATGTCCTTTATAATCGTTCCACTTGCTTTCCAATTGTCCTGCAGGAATCTTTGCGTTTAGCATTGTATCTGTTATTTAGATTTGAAACTTATTAATGAAATTTAAAATGGTCGTAGCCCTTAGCTAACCCAATGAAAATAAAAACTCAAAGGCATCATAATAAATGCGAATGGTACAATGATAGCAAAACCAAAGCCTAAACAACTGAAGATAATGCTATATCTTTTATTATGTACACCCAACGTTCTGAAGGCACTCTGAAAACCATGCGCTAAATGGTATGCCAATGAAAGACAACCCAATACGTACACTATAACTACCCACAATTCACTAAAGACTTCTTGCATTTTAGTGAAGAGATTAATCTCTTCGCCTAAAAGAAATCCTTGATGTGAACGGTTAGGAATCCAGAAATCAGAAAGGTGTAGTACTAAGAACATTAAAATAATAGTTCCTAAAAGTCCCATACTTCTGCTGTACCATTTACTTCCTTTATTATAACTTACTGCATACCCTACAGTTCCTCTTTTCTTTCTGTTTGATAATTCAAGCATCAAACCTTGAATGATATGCAGAAACAATCCTGCAAACAATCCTAACTCTAAAATACGAGGGACCACATTGTTTCCCATAAAATGCGCACCGGCATTAAACATCGTTCCTCCATCGTTAGCCCAAATACAGGCATTCAATCCAACGTGGACAATTAAGAACAGAATTAAAAATATTCCAGTAAAACTCATTACCAGCTTTTTTCCTACTGATGATGTGAAGACTTCTTTCCAGGTCATTGCGTAAATTTTTGTTTAGCGACCGCAAATGTAATGATAGGACTAATGAGAATGTTTTTTTTTTTACTTTCTTTTCTATAACGTTGTAGCTGTTAAAAAGATATTCCTACCAATGAGGTATATCAATTAACAAAATGATTTTTGTCATGCCAAATAATCAGATTTTGGCAAGGAAAATAGATTAATGTCATTTTTTTTAATTTCCATTACCTCAAAAAAAAGGTATTTGTAGTAATGATTTACTAAAAGAACTGAAGAATTAAGTCATCCCCTATTTGCTTCGTACATTTTAAGGTTAATATAATTACACATTTTCCACAGCATTTAAACAAATAATAAAAGTTCATCACATTCAAGTTACTGTCGACGACTAGTATTTGATTGTAGTTTATACAAGAATACATAGGAAAAGGTTTTACTATTTTATACTTGAGTTTATATGAAATTAAAGCGATACGCATTTACCTTTTTTATTAATTTCCTTTGTGCCTTATATGCCTATTTGGTAAACCTTTTATAATAATATATTGAACTTACTAAAGGTGGGTTAATTAAAGTATAACAGGAAAAATGCCCATAGAGATATGACCATTTACAGTTAATAAGATATTACTACTACTCGTTGATTGGCCTTTAAAGAAATATTTACCATCAAAAGTATAAAGAATATTACTGCTACTTGTTGACTGCCCATTAAAGATATGCTTACCATCAAAAGAGTACAATATATTACTACTACTTGATGATTGACCTTTGTAAAAGTATTTGCCATCGAATGTAAAAAGTATATTGCTACTACTCGTCGACTGCCCTTTGTAAATATATTTCCCGTCAAATGTAAACAGAATATTACTACTACTCGACGACTGTCCTTTGTAAACATGTTTACCATCAAACGAAAACAGGATGGTACTGCTACTTATTGATTGACCTTTATGAATGGTAGTTAACAAAATTGATTTTTTAAGTAGTTACTTTTAAAGCATTTGACTGAAACCCTAGAGTTTAAATATTTAGCCAATTTATAATTAGCTAAATCATGATTGAATATTAAATTCTCACGCCAAAAACATAACCTACAAATGCGGATAATCCCATCGCAATTGTACCCCAAATAGTGATACGCAAAATTGCTTTTTGAATGCTAGACCCTCCTGTTTTTGCGGCAATTGCGCCTAGAATCATTAAAAAAACTATTGTAAAGCCATAAAGCCAATATTCCATTGATTTTACAGGCGCAAATAAAATTGTTAATAATGGCAACGATCCCCCAATCGAAAACGCAGCCCCCGATGCAAGTGCCGCCTGTATAGGATTCGCTTGACTAATCTCGTTAATGCCTAATTCGTCTCGAATGTGCGCACCTAATGCATCTTTCTCTGTCAATTCAATCGCAACTTGCATGGCTGTTTCTTTTTTTAGCCCCCTCCTCTCATAAATCTGTGCTAACAAATTTAATTCTTCTACAGGCATTTCTTCTAATTCTACTATCTCTCTTTGAATATCTGCATGTTCAGTATCAGTTTGTGAACTCACAGAAACATATTCACCTGCAGCCATCGATAGTGCTCCTGCAACAAGACCTGCTACAGTTGCTAACATAATAGGTTCTCTAGTTGAACTTGCAGCGGCTACACCTATTGCAAGACTCGAAATTGAAATAATCCCATCATTCGCACCTAATACGGCTGCCCTTAACCAATTACTTCTGTGAATGTAATGACTGTCTAAATAGTTGTCGATTGTGACCATTTGATATTATTTTATGATTCCCAATTACAGACTCGCAAAGAAACGGATAATTATGTGCCTAAAATAACATTTATTTAGAATGTAGATAAAAGGTCAAACCTTATGTGCCCTACAAAAAATTCATATTAACTTAATAATGCCTTAACATTTTGTTTATATACAATCTATCTCTTTGCTCAACTTAAAGTTATGGAAAAACGTAAAATTGAGATTGCAGTTATAAGTGATATTCACCTTGGAACCTTTGGTTGTCGTGCAAAAGAACTAGTGCAGTACTTAAAATCTATCGACCCCAAAATCCTCATCCTCAACGGAGACATTATTGATATATGGCAATTCAAAAAGAGTTACTTCCCTGTACATCACATGGAAGTAATTAAAGAAATCATGAAGTTTCTTTCCAGAGGTACAAGGGTAATCTACATTACAGGGAATCATGATGAGGCCCTCAGACGATACAGCGATTTATTTCTTGGCAATCTTCAATTGACCGATAAAGTCGTAATGGAGATTAATGGCGAAATGACTTGGATTTTCCATGGAGACGTATTCGATGCTACAACAAAAGGGAGTGCCAAATTTCTAGCAAAGCTTGGGGGGCATGGTTATGACTTATTAATACATCTCAATAGTTTTATCAATTGGACATTGATGAAGCTAGGGAGGGAAAAAATGAGTTTTAGTAAGAAGGTAAAGAACAGTGTTAAGAAAGCCGTTTCTTGGATAGGAGATTTTGAACAGACTGCTGCTGAACTCGCCATCGCAAAGAATTATAAATACGTAATCTGTGGTCATATACATCAACCTCAACAACGAACTATCACTACCTTAAATGGTTCAGTTACTTATTTGAATAGTGGAGATTGGATTGAGAATCTAACGTCTCTTGAATATGTGGATGGGGTATGGAAAATATATCAATACGACGAAAAGGAGTTTTCTCAGAAGGGAGCAACCATTATTGATTTACAAAAACGTCTCCCAACCTTAAATGTACAAACAGATGAAATAGCCTATTTTATCAACTCATTTGCAAAATAATCTTTTATGAAAATACTATATTCAGTACAAGCTACAGGTAATGGTCATATCAGCAGGGCTATTCAGTTAATGCCCTATTTAGAACAATATGGCACTGTTGATATATTCTTAAGTGGTAATAATTGTCATCTAGATTCCTCTTTACCCGTTAAATATCGTAGTAAAGGGTGTAGTTTATTTTATGGTAACAAAGGCGGATTGGATTACCTTAAAATGTGGAAAGAATTGAACATTAAAAAGATCTGGCAAGAGGCTAAAGAACTACCTGTAGAAAAATATGACTTAGTTATCAATGACTTCGAGAGTATTACATCACTAGCCTGCAAATTGAAGAAAAAGAAAAGCATACAGTTTGGACATCAGGCTAGCTTTCAGAGTCCACTTACTCCGAGACCTAAAAAGCAAGATCTATTTGGAGAGCTTATTCTAAAAAATTATGCAACTGCCGATGCTTACTTTGGTTTACACTTCAATGCTTACGATAATAATATTTACAACCCAATTATTAAATCGGAGATTGTAGATTGTACTCCTACGGACAATGGGCATATCAGTGTTTACCTTTCACATTACTCTGTAGCTGTTATTCAGCAATATTTCTTTCAAATGCCTGATGTTTTTTTCGAAGTATTTTCTAAGGAAATAAAGGAGTCTTACACTATCAGGAACATCCGTTTCTTTCCAATATCTAATGAAGGATTTACCAATAGTGTTATCCATAGTCACGGAGTGATAACAGGGGCGGGATTCGAAACGCCTGCCGAAGCCTTATACCTTGGAAAGAAATTGCTTTGTCTTCCTATCAAGGGACAATACGAGCAAGCTTGCAATGCGGCTGCACTCGAACAATTAGGGGTTACTATTATCCCTTCAATAGGATTAAATTTTACCAAACAATTAGAAAAGTGGATGAACAGTACTGCGATTCCAACTTTGGCATTACAACACAACACTTATGCAATAGTACAGCAGGTAATAGAACAAGGAAGAGCGTTGACACCCCCTTTAGAAAACTGGCAGCCGGATAATAATTTCTGGATAAATGGAACGATGGATTATTCTGCTGAAACAAACAAACTATGAAATGTATCACCGACAGAGAAAATATTGTGATAGCCTATCTGCACAATATGATGATAATCGATTTGATGCAAAAGAAAGTAATTGGGCTAGTAATTGGTAATTGTGTATTTGGAAAAGGTAAGGATCCGATAGGAAAAATAATAAACAATACTTTTTTGCATTTTAGCGGAGAAAAGCTTGCATTGCTAAAGGAAGAGACTCATACTCCCGATTCTATAAAACTTCAAGAAAAGGATTTCATAATTGAGGCTTGGATTATTTTGAAAAATGTTCAGAATCATACCTGCATTTGGATTGAAGAAAAGAATAATTGGCATGAGAATGATTTATTGTGTTTATTGCAGCAAGAAAAATAAGTTAGCTTGAACACAGAAACCCTTAGCTCAAAAGATTTTGGAGATGACTTTATATGGGGAGTAGCAATGTCTGCTGCTCAAAATGAAGGTGCCTATTTGAAAGATGGTCGTGGATTATCTATTTGGGACACTTATGCCCGCAAATCAGGCAAAATTAAGGATGGCACAAAGCCTACAGAGTGTTGTGATTTCTATCATCGTTATAAAGATGATTTACTATTAACAGCTGCCCTTGGTTTCAATAGTTTTCGTTTTTCTATTTCATGGAGCCGCATTTTGCCCGAAGGAGTTGGCAGGGTAAATAAAGAAGGCCTAGCATTTTACAATAAACTCATCGACGAGTGCATAATCAATGGATTAGAACCAATCATTACCTTGTATCATTGGGATTTACCGCATGAATTGGAAAAGAAAGGTGGGTGGACTAGTCATCTAATGCGCAAATGGTTTGAGCACTTTACTACTATCTGTGTCAATGCTTTTGGGGATAGAGTTCAGACTTGGATTGTGATGAATGAGCCTAGCGGCTTTACAACCCTCGGCTATATGGTTGGGCAACATGCACCAGGAAAAATGGGGCTTGACAGTTATTTCTCAGCCATTCATAATGCAGCCCTTTGCACGGCCGATGGAGGCAGAATTATCCGAAGTCATTCTTCAAATGCAATTATAGGAACTGCCTTCTCTTGTAGCGAAGTGATGCCGTTTAAAAATGAACTCCTACATATCAAAGCAGCAGCCAAAGCCGATATTATTCTCAATAGACTCTTTATAGAGCCTGTAATTGGATTAGGATATCCTCAGAATACAGACTTCCCTTTTCTAGAGAAACTTTATCTTCATTCTAAGGCATGGAAATATTCTCGGCAGATGCAGTTTGACTTCGATTTTATTGGCATTCAAAACTACTTCTCTCTAACAGTCAAGCACAATAACATCATTCCTTATATCAATGCCTCCGAGGTTAAAGCCTCCACACGTAAGGTTCCGCATACCGACTTAGGATGGGAAATAAATCCTGAAAGTTTTTATAGAATGATAAAACGCTTTTGGGATTATGGCAATATAAAAAGTATCATCATTTCCGAAGGAGGCGCCTGTTTTAAAGACCAATTGAAGAACGGAGAAGTAATTGATGATAAACGCATCGCCTATTTTCAACAGTATCTAGCTGCTGCCTTAAAGGCAAAAAACGAAGGTGTTAATATTAAAGGTTATTTAGCGTGGACCCTTACCGATAATTTCGAGTGGGCTTTTGGCTATACAGCCCGTTTTGGATTAATTCATGTTGATTTTGAAACACAATTAAGAACCATCAAAAAGTCGGGTTATTGGTTTAAAGGATTTCTGAATGGTAAAAGCAAATGACAATTTAATTCTTGATAAAATATTGGATTACAATAAATCCATTTAATAAGATTACTTCCCTATTTTGACAGATTAATGAGACCTACAATTTATTTTATTTATTTTAGTATCTATTTTAATGAATATTTTTCTCAGCAAAGCCCCTTTTTACAGTAAAGTAGTCAAATCTTTGTGTGAATCCCCCAAAAGTTTGCACAAAGAATCGGGCGATTGACACAAACTTTCCAATTCTTTGTGTGAAATTCCCAAAAGTTTGTACAAAGAATCAGGCGATTGACAGAAACTTTCTAATTCTTTGTGTGAATTTCCCAAAAGTTTGTGCAAAGAATCGGGCAATTGACACAAACTTTCTAATTCTTTGCGTGAATTTCCCAAAAGTTTATGCAAAGAATCGGGCGATTGACACAAACTTTTCAATAACTGAAGGCAAAAAATAAGCGAATTCTGTTCAACTAACCGTCTTTTTGTAGATGTGAAAAAAAAATTGCAATTGGAAGATGGTCATAGAGTGCTCTGCTACCACTCGTCAAACCAAAGTGTTGCTACCGAAAATGACACTATCTACTGTATGTAAGTTTACATTTCGCTACTTTCTTCGCTGCAACCGCAATCGTTTCGCTTATGAATTCGCAACATTTTATTCAAACCAAAAGTCACAACCTTGCGGTAGCGTCACCCAGATTTTACTTGATGTTACGAAGCAATATTGTTTCAAATGCAATTGTTCATCAATTATCAAATGAACTATACACTTCATTAAAAGAATTATATTCGTAACTTTTTCCATCCGAAATAGCCCTTTTTTAAATCTATAACACCTGTCTCTTTCAATTCATAACTCATTCCTCAAAATTTACTACTCACCACTTACTTCTTCACCTTATCAATAAATTGGTCTTCATTAATTGCATCTCCCTCACTGCCTCTATTTGCTAAGCCTCCGGTAGCAGCCCGAGAGGGGATTGCTTTGCGATAAGCATCAATCTGTAAACCAATCTTTGGAAATATGGTATTTAAATCAGGGAACTTTTCTAGAATCTGCGGATTATTACTCCTTAAATCCATTTCTTTATAGTTGTAAAATGCAGCCTCTTCTACCGTAGGAATGAGCGTATTATCAGCAACAGTCGTATTGCCATTCTTAGGCTGTTTGAATTTACCACTCGCTACACCTACATTATTAATCATCCTACAACCATTCGGAAACTCAGGTTGCCATGCCGGATTCAGTACATCACTCCACAAGTTAGTTGTCAACTTAAATTCGGCTTTCATTTGTTCTCCATAAGATTTCCATGGCTCGGCATCCACATTAAATTGTCTCAACCTCTTCTCATAGTTCGTTCCCAATCGGTAATTCCTATCCTTTCCTCTGTCATCGATTCCTTGCCCTTTATTTTGTACAAAAAGATTATTCTCCGCTAAATTATCGTGGCCACCTCCAAATACCACACCGCTTAAACATCCTTGTACTATGTTTTTAGTATAAACATTGCCACTCGTGCCATCATCAGAATAGCATCCGTTTGAGCGATTGGTATGATGAGAAAAATTATATCGAAATACATTGCCGTAGGTACTCCAACCTCCATAACTGTAAAATACGCCGTTATCACTTTCTTTTAGGGCAATATTATGAATCTCGTTATATTCAAAAATGCAGTTATTGATATCATCGGTTCGGAATGAGGCAGTAGGCACATCATGCAAAAGATTATGTCCTGTATATACACCCACACAATTACTGATAGAAATAGCCTGCCTGAATACTAGTTTTCCAACATGATGAACATGGTTATTTGTAATTTGAAGATGTCCAGAAACAAGTTTCTTTCTATCTCCCGAATTCTTCACGTCAATACCAAAGCCTGCTGTTTCAGCTATATCATTCGACTGAATAGTATTGTTGTTTCCACCCGTAATGGCAATACCCGTATTGCCAATATTTGTAATATTACACCCTGCAATTGTCAGGTTACTAGAATTATTGATGTCGAACCCATTTCCCAATCCACCTTCAATTGAGAGCCCAATAAATTGAAGATAAGAAGTGTTTTTAAGGGTGACAATAGGTGCTTTCATATCGGCAATCATCACATTTAGTTTGCCAATCGGCGCAGGTGGATAGTAATAAATCTTATTATCCTTGAAATCCAAAGCCCATTCTCCGGGTTGGTCAATTTCCTCTATTAAATTAATTGCAAACCAATTTTCACGGCCATTCCCTTTACGCCAAGTTGGGTTTTCGTGTACAATTGGCGAGTATTTGGAGCCCATTCCTTCTTTTGCAGGTTGTTCGTAAAAACTGATTGAATGATCCTCTGTATTTATGCTTTCAACTTTATGCGTTCTAGGTTCCCATGGAGTACGCCACAAGCCCTTTAGCCATAAGTCATGCCCTCCATCCACCATCTTCTTCCAACGAGAAGAACGGTTGCTACCATCTAAATCTAATTCATTAGCAGTGTCCTTATCGGCAGGACTACCACCCGCCCCATAGTAAAACGACTTATTATCTTTAGAACCATTACAAGTAATGTAGCCTACATCGTTCTTTCCTCGCACATTCTCATTAGGATTGGGCCATTGAGAAATAGGTTGACGCTTATCATTTGCAAATAAATCAATGATGAACCAATCAGTAGTGAATTGATTTGTTGGTGCGAAGACCTTCGCATTAACAAGACCAATTGCAGACACATCAAGTTCCACTAATTTATCCGCATTTACTTTAGAATTCAATCTCTTTCTTGCATCTGCATTGAGTGACTTCCAATTTTTAGCATCCACAACTTTATTGCCAATAATATGGACAGATTCATCATTATAAGCCTTGTAGATGATGGGACTATTTTCGTCACCTTTATCGTCTGAAGTAAATTCGATGGAATTGGCTATGATATAATTACCACCTCGAATCAACACTTCAATGCCTCCGTTAGGTATTCCATTCTTACTTTTCAACTTTCTAACGGCATCCCTTGCTTTTGTAATCGTTGCAAAAGGCTTATCAACAGTGCCTTCATTTTTATCATTACCATTTGTGGCAACATAATAATGAACTGTTGGTTGACTACTTTTTGTTTGGGCATTTGCCGAATTGGAAAGACAACCAAATACAATAACCAAAAAGAGAACAGTAGATAGAGAAACCTTACTCATACTAATAATTTTATAGCGTTTGCAAAACTGCACTTTATGAGTCAAAATATTCGCAATGGTTTATTGGCAAACTGACCAATTACTAGTGGAGATGTTGCAAATGAAAGATGAAATGAAAATAAGTGATGAAATATGAGTGATGAATTATGAGTTAAATTGGAGAGTTAGCTACTATTCATGTCAACTTTTTCTATGATAATTCAACAAACTTTCTCGAATTATTTGAAAATATAAAGAATCTCGATTTATATCATAGTTTTACCTAATGAAACATATTGAGGAGGCTCACCGATATATTGACAATGCAAAAGAAATATTGCGAGATAAAGCACATAAGGAAGATGGTTACTATCAGGATAAAAAGTATGTAAAAATGGCAGGGCATACAGCATATTCTGCTGTTTTAGAGGCCTTAGATGGTTTATTTGGGCTACGAAAAAAAGGTAGAAAGAGTGTAGAATGGTATCAGGAAGAATTGGGAAAAATGGATAAAAAGGCACTCAATGCATTTAATGTTGTATATAATACACTTCATTTATCAATGGCTTATGATGGAAATCTTAGTGTGAAAATTTGTAATGAAGGACTT
>CANCPA010000153.1 GCA_947379895.1 Chitinophagaceae bacterium
TAGTCAAACTTTAACTACTTCAACCTCCTTGTATAGTATTGGAAATCCAGGTGCTTTCGCATTATCTGCCCCAACTTTTGGAACTTTTAGTGCTATCAACAAGAATTATGGTGATGCTGCCTTTAGTATCTCTGCACCTTCTTCCAATAGTGCCGGTGCTATCACCTATACAAGTAGCAATACATCTGTCGCTACTATTTCTGGTAGTACCATTACCATTGTTGCAGTAGGAACAAGTACCATTACGGCCAATCAAGCAGCTAATGGAATCTATACGGCAGGAAGTACAACTGCAACACTTACTGTCAGTGCAATAGCACCAACTTTTGGAATATTTAGTGCTATTAACAAGAATTATGGTGATGCTGCCTTTAGTATCTCTGCACCTTCTTCCAATAGTGCCGGTTCCATTACCTATACGAGTAGCAATACAGCTGTCGCTACTATAATTGGTAGTACTATTACTATTGTTGGAGCAGGTACATCTACCATTACGGCCAATCAAGCTGCTAATGGTAATTATACCACAGGAACTACCACAGCAACTATGACTGTCAATGCAATAGCACCTTCATTAGGCACCTTTAGCGATATAAATAAATATAATGGTGATGCTCCTTTCGGAATAACTGCACCTTCTTCTAATAGTTCAGGTGCATTTTCCTACACAAGTAGCAATACTTCTGTAGCCACCATTAGTGGTAGCACAATAACCATTGTGGGAGTGGGAACGAGCACCATCACAGCCAATCAAGCTGCTTATGGTAATTATACTTCTGTAAGTACCTCTGCCACTCTTAATGTTATATCATCTGCTCCAACAATTTCATTAGCTAATATAAACAAGAACTTTGGGGATGCTAATTTTGCTGTTTCTGCTACTTCCAATAGTGCCGGTGCAATTACTTATACGAGCAGCAATACATCTGTCGCTACTATTAGTGGAAATACGGTAACCATCGTTGGAGTAGGAACAACGACCATCACCGTCAATCAAGCTGCTAATGGTAATTATGTTTCAGGCTCAACTACTGCAACTTTAACTGTCAGTGCAACTGTTCCTGATGCGCCTGCCACAGCCTCATCTGCAGACGATAACGGACAGTCCATCATTACCTATACGGCACCAATTAATAATGGAGGAGCAGCAATTACTAGCTATACTATCTCTGCAACCCCTAGTTTTTCAGGAAGTGTTAGGACAGGAATCACAGCTAATCCTTATACTTTTACTGGATTAACTAATGGAACTACTTATACTTTCACTGTTGCTGCACATAATAGTGTTGGTACAGGAGCTGCTATTACTACTAATGCATCAACACCTTCCTCTACTACCACTTGGAATGGAACTTCGTGGAGCGCAACTGCCCCCGATGCAAGTCAAAGTGCTGTAATCGCTGCCAACCTAAATATCAATAATACCTTTACTTCTTGTGCAGGATTAACAATCAATGCAGGCGTTACACTTACCTTGACCACCTCAATAACCGTAAATGGAGCATTTATTAATAATGGTACTATTACTGGTACAGGCACATTGACATTAGGTGGTGTTTCAAACCAAACTGTTAGTGGTACAGGTGTTGTGGGAAATATTACCATCAATAATGCAAGTGGTGTGACTGTTTCTAGTGGTGCAAATAGCTTGGGCGTTTCTGGTGTTCTCACCTTGCAATCCGGAGCATTGACCACTAATGGAAATGTTACCTTAAAGTCTTTGACGATTGCAAATAGTGGTATTCTTGCTCCTTATGGAAATAGTGGTAATACGGGCACAATTTCTGGAAATGTAACGGTGGAAAGATATATTCCTAAAGGATTCCGAGCCTATAGAGACATAAGTGCAGGAGGTGTGTACAAAGCAGGCAATACGCTCTTCAATACATGGCAAGAAAGTGGTGCTTATACACATGGTTATGGAATGTTTATTACAGGAATCTTAGATACTATTATAAAACATAATTCAGTTGATGCTACCACAGGTATTGACCATTCTTTAAGTGGGTATGCTTCCGCCTATTATTACAAGGCAGGATGGGATACTGTCAATAATACAAAAACCGAATTGTTGAATCCATATCAATCCTATCGTGTATTAATTCGTGGTGACAGAAGTTTTGACCTTGATACAACTCCTGTTGTTGCAATTGCAGGTCCAAACGTGTTAAGTATGAATTCTGCTACAGCACTTCGTGCATCAGGTAGTCTAATTACGGGTACTGTAACATATACTACTAGTGGTGTTGCAAATGCTGTGACGGGCTCCGCATTTAACAATTCAACTTATGGATTGAATAGTGCTGCAAATAGCTATACTTACATTGCAAACCCATATCCTTGTCCTATTGATTTTCACCATATTTACTTGAGTCATGCAACTCAACTCGTGAATATGAAACCTGTTTATTACTATTTAGACCCTACAATTGGTTCCACAGGTGCTTGGGTATCTTATAATGCTGCAAGCAATGTATCTAGTAATAATGCAAACTATGGGCAGTTTATTCAGGCAGGACAAGGTTTCTTGGTAGGGGATACTACGGGTGCACCTCAAGTAGTGATTACAGAAGGGGATAAATCCATTCTTAGCACTTCAAAAACTTCTGTATTTGGAAATATCAATGGCAATAGTAAACTTGGATTGTCTCTATTAAAACAAAATGGTGATGCTGCTCAAAAAATGGATGGTGCGGTTGCAGTATTTGGTGCTCAATTCAGTAATGCCATAGGAATTGAAGATGCCGCCAAGATGAGCAATGCTAGTGATAATCTATCTATTTCAGAATTTGGTCACAATCTAAGTATTGATGGTAGATTGCCTGCAACGGTTTCGGATGTATTAGCAATTAGTTTGAGCGCTTTAAGTGGTACTTCCTATAAGTTAGTGATTGATGCAACTGATTATTCTTCCAACTCGTTTTCACCTTATCTATTTGATGCGTACAAAAGCACTACTTCAGCTCTTCTCAATGGTAGTAATTCAATAGATTTTACTGTTGACAATAATGTGGCTGCAAGTTATCAAAATAGATTCAGTATAGTATTTAAGCCTGCTGTTTTACCTGTTAAGAGTATCAATTTGGCAACAGTTCAAAATAAGGAGGCTGTCGCCGTAAGTTGGTCAACAAATGGAGAATCGAATGTGGCTTATTTTATCGTGGAAAAATCAGATAATTCAACATCTTTTGTTGAAATAGGAAGGCAGGATTCAAAAAATTCAACTACAGCTTCTTATTTGTTTACTGATTCTACGCTGTTAACGAATACTAGCTTCTATAGAATTAAGGCTGTTAGTACAAATGGAAGTTTTGTGTATAGCAACGTTTCGGTAGTCGTAGTAAATTCGATGGTTGCAGGTTTTAATTTGTTTCCTAATCCATTGATTGGTAAAACAATTCATTTGCAAATGAATCATATCAACGCAGGTAAATATGCTGTGGTAGTCCATAATAATTTAGGACAAAAAGTAACTGTTCAGTCTCTAAATCATCAAAATGGTAATGAAACCCTAGATATCAACTTGGTTAATAATCTAAGCAGTGGAGTATATACAGTATCTATAATTGCAGATGCTGACGAACATATTGTTTACCAATCAAAATTATTAGTAAAGTAATCCTTAGAAAGCCTTTCTAATGAAAATGGAAAGGCTTTCTTTGATTTTAACAGGATTGAAATGAAAAAAGAATTAGTGTTTATGATAATAAAACACAAGATACTCACAGTCATAATGATAGGCTGTTTGTTAGTGGGAAGTAAATCTATGGCGCAAACTCCTGCCGATGACCCAGGAATTGGTGGTCCCGGTATTGGTTCAGCGCCTGCGGGGGATGGTTCACCTATTGTACCCTTCGATGGAGGGATGAGCCTAGTCCTATTAGCAAGTGGCATTAGCTACGGTTCAAAAAAACTACGGAAGAAATAATATTTGATAATTCAATTTCGTTTAGTTAAGGAAGGTTTCGCATTGTGTGAAACCTCCTTTTTTTTATAAGTAGGCTTGAATAAACGACATTGATTGTTATTGGCAATTGACAAGGAGCTTTCTTGAACAACAGCTATTCTATAAGACTAACCATTATCAAGCTGAAAGTAATTGCTATCTTTAGTTAACTGTTTTTCTTCTTTAGGAATGCTGAATAAATAAATTGAGAAATTATATCATCTTTTCAGTAAGTCGTTCCCAATTCTACGAAGTAGAATTTCTATGTGAACTTCTTTTCATAAAACATAAAAAAACTATGTACTTTCTACGTGAGCCTATATGTCAACTATATAACTTCTTTTCAAAAAGTCGTTTCCAATGCTACGAAGTAGCATTCTATGTAATCTTCTTTTTACTAAAAATATAAAAAAAGGATAGTCTTTTCTATGTGTCTATTGTGCCTAAGTGGTAACCTGTCGGTACCTGCTTACCCACCTGACGACCCTCCTCTCTTGCCTAGCTTACCTGTTTTGTTTTTTGGGTTACCTGCCCTCTTTTTTTGCTTACCTGCTTATCCACCTGACGACCCTCCTCTCTTAACTAGCTTACCTGTCTTGTTTTTTGGGTTACGGGTCCTCTTTTTTTGTTTACCTGCTTACCCAACTGACGACCCTCCTCTCTTACCTAGCTTACCTGTTTTGTTAATTTGGTTACCTGTCCTCTTTTTTTGCTTACCTGCTTACCCACCTGACGTCCCTCCTTACTTACCTAGCTTACCTGCTATCTAGCTTTTCAATTCTCAATTTTCAATTCTCAATTTTCAATTTTCAATTTTCAATTTTCAATTCTCAATTTTCAATTCTCAATTCTCAATTATTTATTCAATTTCTTAGGAGTAAATACATTATATCAATAAATACTTTAATTCATTAATAAACTATTGATTTTCATTTTATATCTTCTTTAAAATTGAATGATTGCGACCCTTTTTCTTATATCCACTCCATATAACTTAGTACCCTCAACCTCCCTTTCTACATTTGTTTCGTTAAGGCATCTTGACTTGTTTGTCTCAATTGTCTTTCTTTTTATCACTAAATAAAATTGCTATGTACAAAAAAATTATTCTTTTCAGTTTCTTTACACTTTCAATTGTCGTCTATTCATCAGCGCAGTCAGTATTACAAACTATTTACACAGAGTTTGCTGGTACTACCGTTAATCCCGACTCGAATGGACATTATTGGAATAACATGACTAGTGCCAATCCTTTGAAACTAATTAACAGCAAGGACTCGTCCACAAATTTTGCTTGTACTTATGTTGCCGGAGCATGGATTACAAACACTACAGGTGTCGGCTTGCTCAATCCTTCTCCTGCTTTACTCGGTGATTTTGCCGTAGCTTCTGCAACTTCTAATTTATATTACAACACAAGTTCAGGTCAATTTAGAATTTCTGGGTTGAATGCAAAGAAGGGATATAAATTTTATCTGTTCGGAAGTAGGAATACAGGTAATCCTGCAAGAATAACCCGTTACACAATTACAGGTATTGACTCATTTGTAGGTACATTGCAAACCTCTGGAACTAATCTCGGTGGGCCAGGAATCAACCAAAATAATAGTAAAATTGTGACTTCAAGTATTCTTACCCCCGATACTTCAGGTGTAATTAATCTTACAGTAGCTGTAGATTCAGGAGGGTTTGCCTATTTGAATACAATGAAAATGGAAGAATATGATAATACATTGCCTGTGTCTATTGCCAACTTATCGGTATCTCAAATTAGTAATGGTGTCAAGCTTTCTTGGCGCAGTTTCAATGAATCTGATATAGAAAATTATGTTATCGAAAAATCATTTGATGGAGTAACTTTTGAGTTTGCAGGAGCTGTCAATGCCTTGAATAGTATGAATAATACCTATAGTTTCACAGATGAGAATGCAATCAAATCCACTAATTATTATCGGTTGAAGATTGTAGAAAAAAATGGAGTCTATAAGTTTAGCAATACAATCAGATTGTCTCAAAATATACAGAAAGCAAAGATTCTAATATACCCTAATCCTGTTGTTGGGTCAATGCTAAGTTTACAGTTGACAAATATTGACAAAGGAAATTATGATGTGCGCATCATTAGTAGTGATGGTCGAAATATGCAATCTCAAAAACTAGAACATACTGGCGGAAATGCGGTTTATTCTTTACCAATCAATGCTACTGTTACGAAAGGAAATTACCGCTTAGTGCTAACGAGTGGAAATAAAGCGTTGTCCTCACAAGCCATTATAATAGAATAAATCAGAAACAAAACACCTTTATAGGGTTTCAAAACCCTATAAAGGTTTATTTGCGTACTCACTTTACACAAGCTCAAAAATTACAAAAAAAATGGTTCCCACATAGGCACAGCAGACAGAAAGAAAACAATAAAAAAGGGAAAAAACGTTTCACTTTAAGTTCACATAGACTCGAGTGTAAAAAAGTGAAACTTTTTTTCTATGTTTTCTTATCTAAACTAGAATAAAATACTATGTGCCTAGTGTGCCTATGTGGTAAATCTTTATTAAGTGTTTAAATGCTGCGTAACATGAGTTGATTATTCGAAGTGAACTGCTTCGAACAGACATTTTATGTTCTTATTTCTTTCAAATATTTGAATTGTAGGAATGAGAACTTCAATTGTATAGTTTATGAATAAATTATTCTTGTATTTATGGGCAATACTTTGTGTCACTGCTATAAAAGCACAGACCGTGCAGCAAACATTCTATATTGATTTTGGAACTAATGACCATATAAATGGCAATAGTACAATTAGTCCCGATTCGTTTGGTCATTATTGGAACAACCTGATAAGCCCTTCTCTGAATGCCTCCATCAAGTTAATAAATAGTGCTAATACCAATACTGCTTACACACTCACAGTAACAAGTCCGATGTCAGTTAATGGCATTTTGAATGGTGGTTTATTAAATCCTTCCCCTACAAATTTGGGCGATTTAGCAATTGCTAATGCCACTCAAGATTATTTTTATACAACTTCAACAGGTAGTCTGAAACTCTCTGGATTAAATGCAGGTAAGGGGTATCGGTTTTATATATTTGGAAGTAGGAGTCAGGCAGACCCTGCTAGATTTACTACTTATACTTTGACAGGTGGCAATAGCTTTTCAGGTTCTTTACAAACTTCAGGAACCAATCTTGGTGGTATAGGAAATAATGGGAATAACAGTACAATGCTAACTACAGGACTGATTAATTCAACTTCAGGTGGCGAGATTGCAATAGATATCAGTACTTTGGCAGGAGGTTTTGCGTATATCAATTTGATGAAGGTTGAAGAGATGAGTAACTCCCAAATAGATGCCACTTCAATCAGTATCATTGGGAATGATATTACAACTGCCGGTACAAATTCGCAAATGAATATTGCATATTCCCCTTCTAATGCAACTCCAAGTAACATAAAGTGGTCGGTGAGTGATACTTCTATTGCCTTAATTAATATAAATGGGTTGCTCATTCCTCGAAAGAATGGTAATGTCACAGTTACTGCTTCCATACTTCAAAATGGAAGTTGGTTAACAACTACAAAAATCATAGCCATCAGTCATCAGATTGATTCACTTTTCTTATTCGGAACAGCAACTGAAAAAGGGATTTCGGATGGCTTATTGATGAATGCTGTAGTCGATTCTGTTGGTAGGATAATTAGTGGCCAATTTGAATTATATACCCACTTAAATCAAACAGGAACAATTTCTTTTGGTTCATCTACAGATATTAATCAAGCTGTCCTCTATGGCAGTGGTCTAGGGAAAGGTTCGTTGCAATCAAATGGCTCGCCAATCACGCCATCTAGAACAGGTAATGTGTTAATTAGAATCAATCTTGCAGCCTACACATACACTATTTTCCCTATCGATACTTCAAGGATTTCTATGATGGGTTCTTCGGTTGCTTATGGATTATATGCGACCAATCATCAAGGCTACACCTATAAATTCACCCAATTGCTGAATCAAAGATATGCAGCAGGAAAAGGACTTAAATGGACGGTTTCTAATATCTCCATCCCAGGCAATTCGACTGTAAATCTATTAAGCAGATGGAATGCCGACCTGCTAAATGATACTAGTAAGTATGTTATCTATGCTGTATCCCTATACAATGAAGGCATTGTAAATGGAGGATTGCCCATATTTAATCAATTCAAAAATAATCTACAGACACTCATTAGCAAAGCAAGGTCTGCAGGGAAGGTCGTGATAGTCGCAAATAATTATGCAAATAATTATTATGGGGCTACCCAATATACCTTTATCAAACAAATGAATATATTCATTCATCAGTGGGATTTGCCTAGCATTAATCTTTTAGGTGCTAATGATAATGGCGTAGGGAATTGGGCTGCAGGATACAATTATTCTGATGGAATTCATCCCAATGATAGTGGCTACACCGAGATGTCCTACTCCTTAGTTCCTTCACTTTTTGATGCCTTAAGTGTAGGAAAGCCTTTACCACAAAGGGTAACAGGAACTTATCTCTCTTTAGGGAAGTCAGTGACAACTGATAGATTAATATTTACTCCTGAAAATACATGCCATTCTTTTACGCTTTCTTTTGGTGTTCGAACCACTTCAAAGGGAGTGGTGGCTAGTTTTAATCAGGGCAATGTATTTGGGCGGCTAGAGATTGATTCCCTAACAGGATTTATCAAATATATCTCTCCTAATGGAGGGACTATATTAGGAAATTCAATGATAAATGATGGTCAATGGCATCAAATTACCCTGACTCATTACTTTGCAAAAGGACAAACAATCTTATATAATGACAGTACAATTGCAGATAGTATTAATGAAAAACTATTGGCGTCTAGCTTCTTTTTGAACGATATGAATGCTCCAACTGCTATTGATTATAAAGATTTACTTTTCTATCGTTCTGCTATGAATATCGATGAAATTACTGCAGTTTGTAATGGAAAAATGCTTAAATCTAGTCTCGAATTGTTTGCCCCCCTAGATGGTAAGGCCTTAATAAGTAATAATGCCTTGACAAATTTTGCGCAGAGTACAAATACACTTACAATAATGCCAACTTTTCCAATGCCTGTAACTTTTATTCGATTAAATGTTACTCAACAATCGAATGGAAATGAAATTAATTGGTTGACGACTAACGAATTAAATATCAGTCATTATGAAATAGAGAAATCTATTGACGGTATTCACTTTAATAGTATCGGTTCTGTTTCTGCAAGTGCAAATTTGAGTAATAATTATTCATTTATTGATACTTACTTTCCCAATCAATCTAGTTATTATCGGGTAAAAGCAGTGGAAAGAGGAGGGGGAGAAAACTTTTCTTCTATTGTATCCATAAAAGTAAGAACAGATAATAATTCATTTTACCTATTCCCCAATCCTAATCATGGGAAGATTATCAATATTGGATTACATAATGTCTTGCCGGATGATTTAAATTTTAAAGTATATAATCCGATTGGTCAGCTTGTTTCAGAATATTCCATTCAGCATAAAGGAGGAAATGCAGTCTATAGATTTCCAGAAAATAATTTATCAAAAGGTAGTTATCAGGTAATTATTTCAAATAAAAAAACTATTATTGCTAATGAGACGCTAATAGTCGATTAAAAACAATCAGAAACAATCAACTTCCTGAAAGTTTCAACTTTCGGGAAGTTCACTCTTAATACACTTCATTTAATTTTAATTAAAGCTTGCATCATGAATAAAGTATTGGTTTTCGTTGCCCTAATGTCACTCTTTGCTTGTACTAAAGCCAAAGACTCTGTTTCAATTCCAATAATCACTAATACAGATACTGCCCAATTTGGCATACCATATACCAACATTCCTTCCACAACCGATATTGTATTATACGAAATTAATGAAAGGGCTTATAGTGCTTCAGGTAATTTTGCGGGTATCACACAAAGGCTCGATTCGATAAAGGCACTTGGTGTAAATACAATATGGTTGATGCCAATTAATCCTATTGGTCTTATAAATACGGTGAATTCTCCTTATTGTGTGAGAGATTTCAGGTCGTTGAATAGTGAATTTGGAACAATGACCGATTTGCGAAACCTTGTCATCGCAGCCCACTCAAAAAACATGGCTGTTATGTTAGATTGGGCTGCCAATCAAACTTCATGGGACAATTCATGGATTACTGCACATAAAAATTGGTATCGGCAAGATGCAAATGGAAACATAGTAACTCCTAATTCTATTTTTCTCGATGTCGCACAACTAGATTTCACCAATATGGAAATGCGGAGCGAAATGATTGCCTGTATGAAATATTGGGTTCATACTGCCAATATCGATGGTTATAGATGTGATTTTGCTGACAATGTCCCTGACGACTTTTGGCAGCAAGCAATTGATTCACTTAATAATATTACCCCTTCCCGAAAGCTGATACTATTGGCTGAAGGATATAATGTGGGGCATTTGAACGCTGGCTTTCAAATGAATTTTGGAAGTGGATTCTATGACGGTTTAGTACAGGTATTTAGTACTTCTAGTCCGCAACCTGCGACTTTGTTATATACAAAAAATACGGAAGAATATACAGGCGTGATTGCAGGCAAACAACGATTAAGATTTACCACCAATCATGATTATTCTGCATTTAATGGAACACCGATGGTAGTATTTGGTGGAAAGCAAGGTTCTCTAGCTGCTTTGGTAGCCACGTTTTATATGGGAGGAGTGCCATTAATATATGGTAGTCAGGAAGTGGGAACAACAAATAGTGTTTCTTTTTTCAATAATTCTACCCCTATCAATTGGAATGTAAATCCAGATATGGTGCAGGAATACAAAAAAATAATTGCCCTAAGGTCTGCTTCCGCACCGTTGAAAACAGGCACACTAACAACCTATCCCGACAATGACATTGTTTGTTACAAAAGAACTATTGGTAGCAGTTCCTTTTTAGTACTAGTAAATGTTCGTAATACGACAAAAACTTTCTCTGTGCCAACAGCTTTACAAGGCTCATGGACAAATGCCTTTGATAGTACTAAAAGTGTTGTGCTAGGTTCTACCCAAAGTATAAATGCTTATCAATATTTGGTGTTGAAAAAGTAAGACGATTGAAATATGAACTATGAATTATGAGATATGAGTGATGATTAGAAAGGAGGAATGGAGGGTTCAAAAAGCTATCTTCCTTCTACAAATGTTGCCAATCGAACAGGATGTAATTAAAATAAATTGAGCCACTTATATCACAAATAAGTTTTCTTTTTACATAACGTATTACTTTCAACGTATAACTTACAACGTATTACTTTCAACGTATAACTTACAACGTATAACTTACAACGTATTACTTACAACGTATTACTTACAACGTATTACTTTCAACGTATAACTTACAACGTATTACTTACAACGTATTACTTACAACGTATTACTTACAACGTATTACTTACAACGTATTACTTACAACGTATTACTTACAACGTATAACTTACAACGTATTACTTACAACGTATTACTTACAACGTATTACTTACAACGTATAACTTACAACTTATAACTCGCTTTAAGACACCATTCGATACTAACCATTTATGATAGAAAGAATCGAATTCTAAGAATCGAAGACTATGGTAAGATGCCAATAATTGTTACAATACCAAAATATTAGACATTCGTTTAATTTATATTTAGATATGATTCTCCTTTTGTGGACGGGATAAAGGCATCGCTATACATTTTAATTAGTTCATTACGAAAGTTGTGACAACAAATAATTCACGGGTGCATAAAAGTTTTTCGCACCCATCTTGTAAAACTTCCCGAAAGCTCCAAGCTTTCGGAAAGTTGCCAAACTTGTTAGACCTGACAGGTTTTCAAAACCTGTCAGGTCTGCGGTTTCTCATTAAGCGAAAATTCTTTATGCACCCTAATCCTCTCCCATTATTCTATCGTATTTGTAAATTTTCTTTCTCTTTAATAAAAAAAACGCTAATTTTATTTCCTTGAAATTGATAAATACCTCCTTTTTGATAATTATATGATTTTAGTATTGTTATTTGTCGCAAAGAAGGTTATT
>CANCPA010000154.1 GCA_947379895.1 Chitinophagaceae bacterium
TTTTCATGATTGGAATTGGTCTATTTAGTGGTTCACTCTATCTCTACACGTTGAAAGTGGTTACTCATATTACCTTTCTTGATTGGGTCGTTTTTATCACTCCTTTAGGAGGAGTTGCATTTATTATAGGATGGATTTGTTTGTTTTTAGGGATTACAGATTCGAAGGAATAGAGTAGGTAAATTAACTATTCAAAAAAAATTACTATTCCCATTAAAGTAGGTGTATTAATTACTATGAATATTTAAATTCATTATCCAATACGCTTTGTATTATTACTTTCAATTGTTGTAAATTAGTTTCAATAATATACCAAACTGCGGGTAATTTAATGTTGAAATATTCATGGGCAAGCATATTTCTAAATGATTTCACCTTATACCAAGGATAATCGTATTTATCTAGTTTATTGCTATCAACATGAACAATTGCCTCACCAATGATTATAAATTGCAACATTATCGCATTATTCAGCATCTCATTTTCGCAAAAGGTTTCCAATGTTTCCCCCTTTGCAAATTTTTCTATTGTAACAATTGCCTCCTGTATATGCAGTAGCCTATTGTAGTTTTCTTCGTGGCTATCTTTCATAAATTAATTTTAAATCAGGTGTGATGTTAGTTAAGATATAGGGCTTAAAGGAATCTATAAAACCAACATCCACTTTTCTGTTGATGCAATTTTCTAATTGAAACTGTACTTCTGCTAAATCAAAATAAGTAAAGGTTTCATTAGTTTGCAAGGCAATATCCACATCACTTTTAGGTCCATCATCTTCTCTTGAAAAAGAACCATATACCCACGCCTTTTGTATTTGAGGAATTTTTTCTATCCCACTTTTTAATTGATTCAAGATTGCTTTCCTATCTATCTTTCTATAGGTCAAGTAAGCCACTTTTTCTTCTGCAACCTGTAAGGCCTGAAAAGCAACTTCTTCATCTTCTAATTCACTCACTATCTTATCCGACAACCATGCAATAAGTAAATCATTTTCATTTATATTAAAATAGGATGCCAACTTAATGACTAGTTCTCTTCTTGGCTTACGTTGTCCACGTTCAATCTTGCTTATCAAAGCTTGGTCAATTTCTAAATAAGTGGCAACAGTACGCAAGGGAAGTCCCTTTGACTCTCTTAATTTTCTGATTATATCTCCAAAACTTTCCATGATGATTAAAATAAATTTGACAGAATTTGTCAAAAGTAATGGAATTGATAGCTGAATTGAATAAATCAAATAAATTAATGAATAATAGTTTTTTGAATTGAGAGTTTAATGGAAACATGAAATTCGGTGTAATAATTAGCTCGCCAATTAATTCTTCTTTAGACACTATATATTAAGAAAGAACTTGTAGTTCCTTTTGATTTTCCTTTCTTACTCTAGTGGTAATATTCACTTTATTTCTCCAATATCTCAAAATTACGATGCACACTATTCCCTTGCTCATCTACGATTGTTAATAGGTGTTTTCCTGGTTTTGGATTCATTGATAATTGATGAAATCTTGTGGTTGTCCCGATATACTCATCATCTAAATGCCAATAAATTTTAGCATCGCTATTTCGATGTGTAGCTGTAAATATGGTATTCCCTTTTTCACCACTTCCTTCTAATGGCACATAAATACTTGCCCCCTCATCGGGATAAATAATATCCAATAATTTCCCCGCATCTGCCGTACAACCCGCTTTAAAAGAAGGCAATGGTTTGTAATCGGGATGCTTTTGCTGATAATAATATTCAATAGTAGGGGGCAAAACAAACCATGAAGTATGAACCATATTTGAGGGGCTTTCGCAGGACTCATTTACCCGAAAATTACCTGTCCTATCAAGATTTAATTTGCGGCAATAAGGACAAACAGGGGAATTCTTTTCCGCCTCATCTACCATGATTGTATCGGTAGCCCCACAATCCATTGATGCTTTAAAGCCTGATTGACGGCAAATCGGGATATACCGGAATCCATTGATTGGGGGTTCAAACCACGGACTCTTCGGCAGAATACTGAATATATCAAATAGAATCGGCCCTGCGGTATTGATACCTGTCAGTTCGGGACGTCCTATTCCCGTTGTATTTCCTACCCAAACCACCACACAATATTTAGGCGTCATTCCAATTGCCCAACCATCCCTGAAACCAAAGCTTGTACCTGTTTTCCAAGCTACCCGTTGAGCGGAGGAAAATAAATTCCACAGTCCTTCCTCGCCAGGACGCATCACTTCATTCATAGCATTGAATGTGTGCCATAATGCAGTGTAAGAAAATAGTCTTGAACTCGGTGCCTTATAAGTTGGATTGCCAGCAAATTGCCTTTTAGTATTTTTTCCTTTTGTACCCTCCTTTTCACCAATAATATATTTTGGAAAGAACCAATCCTTTCCGTTCCATTCTCCTTTATTTTTCTGTTGATGATTATACATCCTTGCCATGTTACTGTAAACACCCGCCAACTGAAAGGGTGAAATCTCACATCCTCCCAAAATTAGACTCATCCCATAAAAATCGGCAGGATTAGTAAGCGTTGAGATGCCAGTTTGTTTCAATACATCGTAAAAGCGTTGGTATTTATATTGCTGCAAAAGTCGAACTGCAGGAATATTCAAACTACGACTCAATGCCCTGTTAGCAGGCACTGCACCATCATAGCCAAGGTCAAAGTTTTGAGGGGTATAGCCTGCAATTTGTGTGGGAATGTCGGCCACTAATTGCCTAGGAAGTATTGTTCCGTCGGTAAGCATGGCCGCATATAACAAAGGTTTAAGGGTGCTGCCGGGACTTCTAACGGAATTTAAAACATCCACATTACTCTCCAAATCCGCATTTTTAGGTTCATAAATATTGCCGATGTAAGCCAATACATTACCCGTTTCAATCTCCACCACCATTGCAGCGGCATTATTTATCTGATTGCCTTTCAATTGTTCATGATGTTGTCGAATAATGTCATGTACTTGTTTTTGAATGGATAAAGAAAGTGTGGTAGAAATACTAGAATTAGTGGTTGTTGTTTTAGTTTCTTGTTTAATACGTTCCAATAAATGTGGTGCAAATTGTGGTAGCGCTAAGGGTTCGCCGGGAAGGGGTTCCGATTTTGCAAGACCGGCAGTCGTCACATCAATGATTCCTGCTTTAGAAAGATTATCCAACAAACCATTTCTTTTCTTCAATAATATTTCCCTGTTTTTACCCGGATGAACCAAGGAAGGGGCATTTGGCAAAACCGCTAAAGCTGCCATTTCGCCCCAACTTAATTGATTAGCACTTCTTCCAAAGTAACGCCACGCAGCTGCATCGAGCCCTACCACATTACTTCCAAAAGGGGCATTGCAAGCATATAATGCTAATATTGATTTCTTTTTATAACCGCATTCCAATCTAATTGCAGCTATACTCTCTACTAATTTATTCCACAAACCACGATGACTATGATTCATATACAATCTTGCAACCTGCATGGTAAGCGTACTGCCACCACTTACGGTTTTCTTGTGATGAATATTCTGCCAAATAGCCCTGCATAAAGCAATAGGGTCGATACCGGGATGATAATAAAACCGTTTATCTTCAAAAGTGGTGATGCATTGAGCAAACTTATCAGGAATTGCTGCATTATAAGGAAAGCGCCATTGTCCATCAGTAGCAATACTTGCATTCAGTAGAAATCCATCCTTATCCAATATTACACAGGATATAGGGGCATTGAAGAGTTTGGATGGGATGAAGAAATAGAAGATGATGAGTAAGAAAAAGACAAATATAGTTGCGGTCTTTTTGGGGCTCGACAACTTCGCAAACCAATTGACAGATACATGCCAATATCTGATGAACATTATTTTGAACCAATCTATTCCCTTGAAAATCATCTTATAATATTTCTACAATTTACAAATCTTACATCTATGTACTTAGCTGTTTCATTGAAATTAAAATAAGGTGGTATCACAACTTGTGATACCACCTTATTTTAATTTTTCTAAGACTGCATTTATTAATGAATCCATTCTTGAAAAAGCAAACATTTTTTACCTAAATCTTTTTTTTGAGGCACCACAATGATACAATTCCTTCTTATCAATAAGCCTTTCAATTCTGTATTTTCTATAATAACACTTATTTTGTCAATGACACTATTCTGCATACTAGGGATAAATGCTAATAACCTGTGCAAGTTAGTTGATTTGATTTGTCAACCTTCAAAAGTGCACAAATCTAGAAGGATACTTTCTTGGCAGCAATTAAAAAGGGAATTAGCAGAAACAATGGAACATCCCTTATTACTAATCACATTATCTTTGGAAAATTATTTTTCATTCAAATCACAAAATTGATAGATGGACATAAATCCTCAATATACATTTGATAATGCAGAGAATCCTGTCGGAGTTTTTTTGCCCATTGAAGAATGGAAACAGCTAACCCAACAACTTGATTTAGACATTCCTAATTGGCAAAAGGAAAAAGTGTTACAAGAAAAGCAAAGAATGGATAGCAACCCTTCTTTACTTGTAGAATGGAATAGTGCCAAGCAACAATTAACCAAACAATAATGTCAAAGCCTTATGTAATAAAACTATCGCCAAGTGCAATCGAAGATTTGAAAGAGGCTGCCAATTGGTATTCGATTCGATTATCTGAAGGATTAGGGGTTAGATTTCTAAAAGAGGTTAATTAGTACACTATCAAGGATGATTATTGCCTTCGATTTGATATCCCATATTTTGCTATGATGATTTTAGAGTAACTAAATCTTTGAAAATACAAGTGGACTCAATTTCCGATTCTTTCTTTTATCGTGATGACCATTTATCACCGTAATCCTTGTACTCGAACTTAAATCCTAAGTACTAGGACTTCCAATCCGAGTACTAGGACAACCAACCCTGATACTCGGACTTCCAATCCGAGTACTAGGACAACCAACTCTGGTACTCGGACTGCGAATCCGAGTACTCGGACTGCTATTACTGGTACTAGGATTACCAACACTGGTACTAGGATTACCAACACTGGTACTCGGACTGACAAACCTAGTACTAGGATTTCGAGAATAAATAACCGAACTATTGGAAAAGAAGAGCACTTATTAAATGAAAACATCGTATTTAATTTCCGAAGTGGTCTAATGATTAACAAGTTTCCATATCTGATACATTATGAAATTAATGACAAAACCCATTCAATATTTATTTATCGTTTTTTCTGTACTTTCAGGAAACCACTTTGGGAATAACTAAATCCTAAAAGTTCCCTCGCCACAACTTATAGGTGGAAAATCAATTAAATGAAATAGTTCAATAAGTCTTTTGTTACGAAGAAATTGAATCTTAAATGATAAATAAAATCACTATTCTATTTTGTTCAACCTTGAACTATTATAAAATTAAAAGCCCCTGCCTCCTGTACAGATGCCGTATAGTTTGGGTGCTACTTTTCTGAATATGATTCCGACAATGATTGAAAACGAAATTATTATAAGGGGAATACAAACAAAAGCTGTTAAGCGGAAGAATGCGAAATGTTTCAAGTGACTGAAAACATAACTTGAGAAATAATTGATTAAAGGAACATGCAAGGCATAAACGATAAAAGAGTAGGACGAAATGCTGTAAAACCATTTCCTTTTCATAAAATACTGTACAACATCATTCCCGCCAAACCAAACTACTATTAATGCAGCCGCAACTGTCAATTTGTACAATATAGAAAGTATAAGATATGATTCTACCCCACCCTTTAAATAGAAGGCAAGTACTGTTTTCGATAAAGATGCGCCTAATAATACGATTAACCAATATTTAGGTTGAAGATATTGGTTGGGAGTTTCTACATTAAATCCTATTTTATGGATGTAAATGCCTAATGAAAAGAATAATAGGCCTTCTCCCTCAATAAAATGCATTCCAAAAGTTGTCATCCATAGAAAAGTACAAATGCTAAACCATATTTTAGGAGAAACAGATAAGGCTTTTATAATTAGTGGTGATGCGACATTGTAAACAAATAAGCAACGGATAAACCACAGTTGAAAGGCAATAGGGAATAATGTCCATCGTAAAACTAAACCACCCCAACTCAATAGATGATAAGGACGAGAATCTCCTAATTGGTCTAAATGAGTAGCTAAAACGGATTGACTAGTGTTCGGATATAGTTGTAAATAATAGGTAATTGTCATTGCAAAAGCACTCCAAATTAAATAGGGGATAACGAGTGTTTTAATCTTTTTATTGATGCGAATTGAATAAGGAACGGAATCTCCATAAGAAAGTAAGTAGCCCGAAATTAAGAACAATAAGGGAACCACAAATCTAAATAAGCCATTAGCCAGCCAATATTCGATAAAGGTGGTGAATCGAATAGGTTCGTTTATTATGGTAAAGGGTTGCAGGTAAGATTCATTTAGGTTGTACCCATGAACCACTACTACCAATAGTATTGATATAAACAAATAGAATCGAAACTTTTGACTTAAAAACTGATTCATATTTTTACTTTTCCAAACGGTAAGAAAGTAATAAGTTGTACGTTTTAAGTTGTACGTTTTAGGTTGTATTAAGTTATACGTATTAAGTTATACGTTTTACGTTACACGTTTTCAGACTTATAACGTAAAACTTACAACGTACAACTTACTCTTTATCCTTAAAACCAACCTCACATATTTTCCATAATACAATCCCGGCGGCAACACTAATATTCAAGGAATGTTTCATTCCTAGCTGTGGGATTTCGATACATCCATCACAAAGTGATAATAATTCGGCATCAACACCTTCCACTTCATTACCCATGATGATAGCAATTTTATCGGAGGGATTCCAATCAAATTTTTCTAAAGAAATACTATTATCTGCTTGTTCTACTGCATATATTTTATAGTCTCTTTCCTTCAATTCTTCAATCGCTACTCTTGTATGAGGATAGTATAACCAATCAACAGTTTCAGTAGCACCTAATGCCGTTTTTTGAATATCTCGATGTGGAGGTTGAGGTGTGTAGCCGCATAAGCAAATTGCCTCAATCAAAAAAGCATCAGCTGTTCTAAAAACACTACCTGTATTGTGCATACTTCGGATGTTGTCCAATACAACTATCACTCTGTTCTTTTCCGCTTTTTTGAATTCTTCCACACTCTTTCTACCCAATTCATCCATGCTCAATTTCTTCATAAATCCGTTTTTAAATGCTATGTCTTTAGTTTAATAACTAAAAAGATTGTAAAATTAAGTAGTTATAATAGCAATTATTGAATACATTTTGAATAGCAGTAATTTTCAATAATGTCAAAGGGGCTATTAGTCACTTGTTTTTCCACCTGCATTATACCAATTTAAAATTGTGTTGATGTCATTTGTCGACAATGCACCCGTTTGAGGCATTCTTTTATTCATCGGTGTCACAGGGTCTGAAATTGACGCTTTAATAGAGGTATATTGTTTAGCAATTGAAGAGTCCATGTCAAAAGCCGTAGGTCGTCCCGACCAATTTCCAGAAGTACTATGACAGGAGAGACAATTATTCTGAATAATCGTCTTTACCAACGGAAAATACTTTGTTGTATTAGGAGTTGAGTCACTTGATGTAGTTTTCTTACATTTTGAAAATGTAAAGACTATAAAAAATAAAAAGACTAAGCTAATCATTACTTTTATCATAAACACCTACTATAAATCAATTATTTAAAATCTATTACAAACGTTTAATGAAAAACGCTCTTTGCATATTACTAAACTATAATTTACAACACTAACCACTAACAACTAACCACTAATAACTAATAACTAACTTCCACCCACTTTCCAGAAACGCCTCCACTGATTGTATTGTTATACATTGCCTCGCAAAATATTCCTGGCCAAAAATATTTACCCGTATAAGCTGCGTTCAATTGTACATAGTAAGTTAGTGTCTCTCCTTGCTTGATGTCGAAATAATGATAAACCCTGTCATCACGAATATCCATATAACTACTCTCCGAAGACTTAAACTGCCCCTCATTATTTAAGAAACGGGTATTCAATATCTCCCATCCACTAGGAAATATTTGTTTCAGTGCCATCTGTGTATAATTGCCTCTCAATCCAGGATTCTTAATTACCACTTTGGCAATAAAATCAGTCCCTTGCTTTAATTTGGTGATATCAATTCCTTGTCCTGAAGTATTCATATAATTTACAGAGACATTCAATATACTAGGATTGTTTTTTACCTCAATTGGCGAAGTGCCCACAGGTTTTCCTTCATTTATTACCCGAACATAAAGGGTGTTACTTCCTTTGTTGGTAATATTCAGATTACCCTTTCCATTCTGCCAATCAATTGAAGTCTGTGAAATCGTACTATTAGAGGAGGTGGTAAATGCCTTTCCATTCATAGTGCCACTTAAACTGATTTTCTTATCATAAGTTTTGGTACTACCGCTATATTTTGCAATCGAGAGAAGTGCATAAGCTGTAGTTTGTGTACTATACCAATCTTCTTGAGATAAGCGAGATGCCACAGACCGAACTAATTGTGCAGCATTTGCATTCCTTCCCATGATGGTCAGTGATTCCAATACCATTGCTTCGTCTCTTAATTCACTGCCAAATGTTTTTCCTGGAATCGTCCTCACAGGGAAATTAGTGGGCAGTCCGCTGATTAATTGCAATGCTACATCCTGTTGACCTCCTAAAAAGTAAGCAGCTGCCAATCTCCATTTTGCTTCAGGGGTCAGAAATTTATATTCCTTCAACCTATTCATCGAGCCTAAGTCAGGACTTTTTGATAATGCCATCAAGTATAACCGATAAGCCTGAATCAAGTCGCCACCATAATAAGAAGGTGCGGTTACATTCCAACCGGACGCCTTGTTACTTTCATAGTATTTCCATTGCTGTAGCATATTTGAAGGTACCTGATACCCTCTTTTTGATGCTTCCAGCAAGAAATGACCCGCATAGTTAGACCCCCATTCATTACTTGTATCGGTTCCCGGCCAATAACTAAAACCACCATCAGGCTGTTGAAACGTTTGCATCTTAGTAATTGCAGCCCGTATATTCTTGTCTATTTCACCTTTTCTTGCATCGGACAAATCCATCAAGTCACTCAAGAATAATTGAGGAAATACAGCAGAGGTAGTCTGTTCGATACAACCATAAGGATATTCAATCAGGTAGCTTAACCTCTTTTGAAGATTGATGCCAGGAACAGAAGATACTTCCAATATAGCCTTACTACTTTTGCCATCGCCAATCATTGATACAACATTTGAATAGCTTTGACCCGCTGTGAGAGTGGCTTCAGTAACTTGTGTAACCACAGGATTCGGGTTGCGGATATCAATTTCAGTTTCATATCCTGCTTTTTCTACTCCCGATGTGGCCGTCACTTTTATCTTTCCAATGCCTGTATTTGCCTTCACCTTTGCTTCAAAATAGACTGTCTGTTCTCCAGGTTGATTGAAAGAGACTGAATTGCCACCTCCTGCTTCTATAAATTGATTGCTTTCTATTGAAAGATTCACTTTTTTGATACTATTATCGGTTGCAAATACGGTAACAGGAATTCGTAAAGTTTCTGTAGGAGACAATACTCTCGGAAGTGTGGCTAATACCATCAAAGGTTTCTTGACAGTCACTTCCTTTTCAGTCTTACCATACGCACCCTCATTTGCTGCTATCACCATTGCCCGAACCGAACCCATATATGCAGGTAAGGTGAAATAATGCGTATTGCTGCCGCCATTGCTCTTGAATGGCCCCATATAACAAACTACAGGCTTGAAACGGTTTGCCTTTCTTATATTATTCCCTGCTGCTTCCGCATCACCACCAATTGTCAGAATCCTTTGTAAAGAACCGCCCCATGCACCTATCACATAATCATATACATCCCAACTTTTTACACCTAAAGCCTCTTTTGCATAAAAGGCATTGTGCGGGTCAGGGGTTTTGAAATGCGTCAAATCCAATAAGCCGTCATCTACAATCGCAATGATATAACTCATCTTTTTGCCTTCACTTTCGCTTACTGTAATTGCCGTCTTTTGTTCCGATTTTATGGTTGTCGCCATTTGTATCACAGGTTTTAGGATGGTGTTTTTATCCTCAACCATAATCGGCACCACTCCATACATCCTGATTGGCAGGTCATTGAGCGTTTGTGCATGTGGTTGTAACAGACTGATATTCACATATACATTCGGACTCATCTCTTTTTCGGCCTTAAAAGAATATTTGGTTTGCCCTTTGCTTGTAGCTACCCAAAATGTTTTCAACACCTTACTTCCTGTCTCAATACTGACGAGTGCCTTACCGCCCTCACCCGAAGGAATAGTCAGGTTCACCATATCTCCCACATTATATTTTGATTTATCGGCAGTAAATGATAGCATTGTAGCCGATGAGGCGTTGTCGTTATTGCCCCGACTTCTCCATTCGTCATCATCTACAAAGAATACCTTACCCGTAGTGTGTCCACTTCTTTTATCCTTAACCAAAATCAGATAACGTCCCCAATCCGTTTTATTAAAAGTAGTACTGAATACCACTTTGCCATTATTCGTAGATAAGGTTTGTTTCGAAACCAATTTATTGTAGTTATCCTGTGTAAAATTACTCAACCCATCATCGCTATTATCCCACCACCAACGCCATTGAATCTTATATAATTCCACATCTACTTCATTATTTTGAACCAATTGCCCTTCGGTATTCACATTGACAATGTTGAAGTTTTGATTTTTACCGCTAGGCACATAGCCCCAATCTTTTCCTTCGGGAACAAGAATGCCCGTATAAGAATTATATGGATGGAAAGGAAGGGATATATTGTCGATACTAAAATTGCCACCCGGTTCAAATACTTTTACTACCAAATTGGCTAATAACATACCGGGTGCCTGCTTACCTCCTTCAAATTGTGGATTGATAGTCGCAGTTCCTTCTTTGCTAAGTGTACCATCAAATATGGTTTTGCTTTGTGTAGCAAATGAAGTGGTAGGATTATCAAATATATAATTCTCGTATTTTTCAAACTTAGTCTTTTGTTTATACAATTGTGCATCCACCCTCGCTTTCAGACTCTGTGCTACTGCCCCAAACAACCATTTTGCCGAGAGTGTACCATTTACAGCGTTACTATTTGAGGTGTTCTTGCCAAGTGCTTTCAATCCTCCAAAGTCGAGGTTAATTTTAAGTTTATTGGGGAGTATCGTTTCAATTTTAATAGGTTTCTCAAAAGTTGCAGCACCTATTTTTACCTTACAACTCCAGTTTCCTGTTGGCACATCTGCACTTGTAGGTATCTTAAATACATTAAATCCATCATCTGCATTTTGATGTATCTCTTTTTTGTACAATTGTCCTGTAGGGGACAATAAATTGAGTTCTAATGGATGCCCCTTTGGAAGTTTGTGTTCTTTATCTTCCACAATACAACTTAAAAACAAAGTGTCGCCCGGTCTCCAAACGCCCCTTTCGCCAAATACATACATCTTAATTCCGTTCTTAATCTCTGCACCTCCAATATCAAATTTGGATTGCATCAAGGAATTGCCATCGTCGAGTTTCAGATAACTTCTTTCGCTACCTTTTTTGGCAATCAATAAATATGGTTTATGACTCAATTGCAAGGTTGCAATTCCGTCACTATTACTTTTCACTTGACCAACCACTTGGTGCTGATAATCCATGACCTGCAATTCAATTCCACTCAACGGGTCGGTAGTCAATAAGTTATTGACTGCTATAAATAAGGTATTATCTGCTCCTTTTTTAGCGGTCAATCCAATATTAGTAGATAAGATATTGCGAGATGCAAACTTATCAGATGTATAATAACCCACACTGCATGGATTGTTTTGTTGACCCCAATTATACCCGAAAGGGCTGTTATCTTGGTATCTTCTCCAAAACTCTTCGTAATCATCAACTCCGCCTTCGTAATCACCGTAATAATTTTTATTTACTTCATCATCACTAGGTTTATCAGATGGCGAACA
>CANCPA010000155.1 GCA_947379895.1 Chitinophagaceae bacterium
TGCGGAAACTCGGTTCATAAACACCTAATTTTCCATCAGATTCAAAACTTTTCGACACCTTAACGGTGTAAACGTTTGCAACTTTTTCTGTTCCCATTTTCTCCTTTTTTGCCCATTTTACTGACAAGCTATTTCAGGAGATGACAGTTGCTATGTGGAAGTTGCTGGATGCTAGTTGCTAGTAACAGGTTTACGAGTACTATTATGTTGGTTGTTGCAACTTAACAATTTGGTTCGCTAAATATTTAAATTCGACACTTCTATTTAATCTTGTTACCAATAATTTAATCTTTTACTTCTTACCTAAAACCTTATTTAAACCCTATACCTTATACCCTATACCTTATACCTTATACCTTATACCTTATACCTTATACCTTATACCTGAAACTTGCATCCTGAATCCTGAATCCTGAAACTTGCAACCTGAGCCCTGAGTCCTGCATCCTTCCACATATTCCACACACTTGATTTCTGTATAAACAATTTCCCCATCTTTGTATTAATTGTAACCCAATTATTGTCCTCATATTTGTTAACCCTAATTACGTCAAAATGGAATCTGTTGTTATTATCTTATTGATTGTTATCATCATCATTATTATTTCAACCAAAAATGAGTTATTCAAAAGAATAACTGCTTTAGAACTGAATATACATCACCTGAAAAGACAGCTAGAAAAAGTAACCGCCCCCTCCCCTGTTGCTACACCTGTACAAGTATCTGTGAAAATACCTGAACCCATAAAAGAAGAACCAATTAAAAAGGCAGAGGCGGACTATTGGGAGTCAGGATTTAAAGTAGTTGAAGAAACTGAAAAAGTGGAAACACTAGTAGTAGCCGAAACAGTAAATGAACTTGAACCTGCATCTACAAAAGAACAAATGGAAGAAATACCTACTGTTGCAGCCATTCAACAACCTATAATTCCGGAAACTACTCGAACAACAAAAGCCTTTTTCCCACCTGAAGAAAAGTCTGGTTTCTTTGAAAGAAATCCTGATTTGGAGAAATTCATTGGAGAGAATCTAATCAGTAAAGTAGGTATTGCCATATTAGTATTAGCAATCGCCTATTTTGTAAAATTTGCTATCGACAACAATTGGATTGGTGCAATTGGTCGTGTAGGAATCGGGTTATTATGTGGTGCCATTTTGATAGTAGCTGCACACCGTTTACAGCAAACCTATAAGGCATTTAGTTCGGTATTGATTGGAGGTGGACTTGCTGTTTTCTATTTCACCATTACACTTGCCTATCAAGAATTTCATCTATTCAATCAAACAGCAGCCTTTATCGTATTGGTGTTTATCACTGCTTTTGCTGTACTACTTTCTCTTTTATATGACAGAGAAGAAGTTGCGATTATCGCTTTAGTAGGCGGCTTTGCATCGCCCTTTATGGCGAGTAATGGCAGTGGGAATTATCAAACACTATTCATTTACTTACTCATTTTAAATTCGGCCCTACTCGCTATCGCCTTTAAAAAGGGTTGGCGTTTACTGAATTTATTAGCTTTTATCTTTACGACAATTCTATATCATAGTTGGCTTTTCTTCTCTTCCGAAGCCAAAACGACAAGTACTTACAGAGGTGGATTAGTGTTTGCAAGTATCTTTTATCTGCTGTTTTTTGCCATAAACTTATTACACAATATCAAAGAAAACAAAAAGTTTATCGCATCCGACTTTGGAATTATTTTGGTTAATACTGCTATTTATTTTGGCATCGGTCTCTATCTAATAGATAAAATGGATGCCTCCACATACAGGGGATTATTCTGTATTGTATTAGCTATAATCAATCTAGTTGTTACTTATAGTCTTTTCAAGTCAAAAAAAATAGATACAAACATTCTGTATCTACTAATTGGTATCACACTCACTTTTATTTCGCTAACTGCCCCAATTCAATTACATGGGCATTATATTACTTTGTTTTGGGCATCCGAAACGGTGTTACTCTATTGGTTATATTTAAAATCGCAGATATCCATAGTACATCGAACTTCTCTGATTATTTGGGGTGCAATGCTAATAAGTTTATGGATGGATTGGCAAAACATCTATGATAACACAGAAATTGCTATTACGATACTATTCAACAAGGGATTCATAGCAGGTATTTATTGTTCAATTGCAACCTTACTATTATATAGCCTATCGAAATCGGAATTAGCAGGAGAAGAAAACTTGACGTTTGGTTATTCACAAATCAAACAAAAAATGTTGCTTGTTGGCATCATCCTTTTGTTTATCACCGGATTCTTGGAAATAAGGTATCAGTTTGAGCACTTTTATCCAAACGAAGGGATTGCACTACTCTACTCGATAGCCTACATGAATGTGTTTATTTTATTGATTACAAGCAATACTTTATTATCAAAAGAGGCTGAAGCGTTGAATAAAAACAAACCCTATCTATTTGCTGCGAGCATTATTTTGTATCTGATTACGCTCTTTAATACGAGTCAAACGGAAATAATATTATTGCAAGAACACAAACATTTACTACAATTTTCCATTCATTGGGTAACTGCTATTATCATAGGAGTATTCTTGTACAGATTAATTAATTTGCTTCGCTCTGATGATACGATTTCTGAGGCTAATCAAAATACATTTACCTGGATTATCTGTGGACTCATTGTGTGCTACTTTAGTGTAGAAATTGACTTATTGGCTAACCTACTCTTCTATTCAAAATCAAACACTATTGAAACCATCAGTGATGTATATATTAAGACGATTTTACCCATTCTTTGGGGCATCTGTTCATTTGCATTTATGTGGTTTGGCATGAATTTCAAATATAAAATGCTACGAATCATCTCCCTTTCCCTATTCCTGATAACACTTTTGAAACTATTTATCTTCGATTTAAGCAATATCCCTATTGCAGGAAAGATTGCCGCTTTCTTCTGCCTAGGCGTATTACTACTCGTCGTTTCTTTCATGTATCAAAGACTTAAAAAAATAATCATTGAAGATGAAAAGAAATAAAGAAGTTTTCATTTTGGCAGACAGATTTTTTGATTGTACAGCAAAACTAAGGGCATTGTTTTTAGGCTTGAATATACAACTAAATTATGTTTTGCTATTCTTGCTACTTTCAACCAATCAGATCATTGCACAGCAACATTTTAGGTTTAATGCCTCTTTAGATAGTATTAAACGTAGTGGGTTTTATCGAATACCACTACCTGCTGCGGTTCTTGCAAAATGCCAAAGTGGTTTTAGTGATTTAAGGATTTTTGATACTGAAGGAAACATCGCAGCCTATATTTTACAAACAGAAAATGGTGCATTTTATTCGACACCGATGATTGAATTACCTATCATCAAAAGGAAGAAAGAGGGTGACAAGCAATGGCATTTGACGATGGAGAACGGTTCAAACAGAAATATCGACCGCATTGTCTTAACCCTAAAAGGTACACTGGTAAAAAGGTATTTCACATTGAGTGGAAGTGATGACAACATAAATTGGTATAGTATTTTGGAGAATTATAATCCAGAACATACCCGATTTGACCAAGATAATTGGTCGCTATATTTTCCTTCCTCTCATTACAAATACTATCAAATTACTTTAATTGGCAAGGATTTATTACCTATTGATATAGTAAAAGCGAGTATTTATTCAAACAAGACGATTGCACCTCAATATTCTTACTCTCCTATCCCGCATCATCTGACTCAAAAAGATAGCACGAACAAGAAAAGCTATATCAATATCACTTTTGATGAAGCCTATCCGATAGAAAGAATGAAACTCCAGGTATCGGGGTCGAATTATTTCAAAAGACACTTGTCTATATACAAATCATTGAATGAATTCCCACTCTGTGACACAGTCATCAGTACTTTTAATGGAGAATATCCACGAATCAACCTCGCCTGTAAAGAAAAGGAATTTTGCATTGTAATTGACAATGAAGACAATAGACCATTGAAAATAGATCAAGTAAATTTTGACCAATATGACCGCTATTTAGTAGCCTATTTCGACTCGACAAAGAAATACAAACTCTATTTTGGGGATAGTACCCTTACCCCTCCACTCTATGATATATCCTCATTTAAAGACAGTATTAACCATCTTATTTCCGACATTTCGCTAGGGACTATCAACAAAATAAGTGCAAATAATCAGCAGCCTATAGTTGCTACAAACAAGTACAAATGGATACTATGGCCTGCAATTATCTCAGTGATTATATTGTTATCGGGAATTACTTTTAAGATGTTAAAAGAAGTAAGTAATAGAGGAAAAACAGACTAGAATCAAACTATATTTCAACTTAGTACAGGACTTATAAAACTCAAAAGAAAATGAAGTGGATAGCTACTTTCTAAGGAAAAAAGAGCCGATAAGAAATAATAATAAGGTAACCCAAAAACTGAACGTCCACTTGATGAGCTCTATTTTGCTTGCATCAATTTGCTTTGTCAAATCATATCTAACAAGTGCAATTTCTTTTGTGAAATCTGATCTAACTAGAGCCATTTCTTTCGTCAAATTTGAACTTACTAGAGCTATTTCTTTTGTCAGATTTGAACTTACAAGTGCCATTTCCTTTGTCAAATCAACTCTCAATTGTACTGTTTCCTTATTGATTAAGGCAATATCTTTTAAAAGTTCAGTCTTTACAAGATCTAAAACCTTTTTAGTGGAAAGTTCTGTGGCCTCATCCTTAAAACTAGAGGATATCAATGCATCAATTTCAGTCACAAAAAGACGAGAATCGGCTTCAGTCTTGAAATTCCTTTTCACTATATCGAAAAGTTGTAGACTTTGTTGTGATGTCATGATGAAATAATCTCCTCAAATATACCAGTGTAATAATGGAAATTACTTTTAAATTTCAGATAGCCTACATCATGGTAAAATGCATAACAAATAATAAATTAAATAGAGAAAATGATAAATAAGAAATCAGTAGAGATTGAGGTATAAGATGTTGAATAATTGAATAAAAAAGTAATTTAGATTAGTTCAAAATAATCACAGATATAATTATTGAAAGATTAAAAAATGGGGATAGTACATTTTACTATCCCCGCATTCCTTCTACTATTATTTCACTACTAATTCCGCCTTATAGGATTTTCCATTTAAACCTACAATATGTAAAGAATAGATTTCTGATGCTAACTTTTTATTCAAGATTACTTGCTCTAAACTTGATGAATTACTATGATTAATGATTGTTTCAAACACCCTTTGTCCTAATTTATTGTAAATGACTACTGTATATATACCTGCATCCACCTGTTCAAATGCTAATTGAAGATTTCTTCCAACAAGTGGATTAGGATATGCCTTAATAGATGTTAATGGTTGGTGGTGAGTGATTAACTTGACAACATTACTATAGAAAATATCCCCTAATAGGCCTGTTGACTTAATGCGGTAATAGTTAATACCTTCAAATGCGTTTTCATCAATAAACTTGTAACTATTGGATGTAGCACTGCCCACAGCAACCAATTTATTAAAGTTAACGCCATCAAATGAACGCTCCACGGAATAACTAGCCATGTTTTCTTTGCCAACCACCGACCACTTAACTTCCACTTGAAGATTTTTTAATGGCGTAGCAATTGCAGTGATGCTTGAAACAGGCAATGTAGAGGCTTGGAAAATAATACTAAACCTATTCTGATAAGAAGAGGCAATCTTAGTATCTACATTAAAGTCGATGGTATCAATGCCTAATAATGGAATCGTATTTTTTTTGTACGCATCATACAAATAAGGTGCAACTCCATTCACGGTATAAGAACTAACATCTAATACAATTTGATAATCAACACCAGTCATTTGACTAAGATTTAGGCCTAAAATATCCGAAGTTGTGGCAGGAAGTCTGCCGTCGATACTTAAATTATTGCCTCCTTCAAGGATAGATAAGTTATCTTCAGCGTTATTCATCTTAATATTATCTTCAACACCTAAACTGTTACTGAAATTGGTTCCAAAAACAGCTACTGCCCCATCCATTAAATAAGAAACATTACTTATTTTTTTCAACAGACTCAAAATAATCATACTCTTTGCATCTGTAGTTGTGCCGAATACTGATGATCTTATATTGGCGCCTATTGCTTTATAAGATTCCTTGAATACCACTACAGGAGAACTAGAATTATTACCAATCAAGAACCCCTGCCCTGCTTGAATATATTTACCTAAAGGAGAACCATTACTAGCAACTCCACTTGCTGCATTATAACTTACATAAGCACCTGTTGAACCTATTGTAGGATTTATGTAATAATAGGATGCCTTTATATTGGAAGAATTATCATAAACACTGTCAAATATAATTGGGCAAGCATAGGGATTTGCCAAATAAGTATAACCATTCGAGGCACTATTTAATCCATAAGCAGCACTATTATAGGTAGCACCTGTTATTCCATTTGTAATACCACTCGTACGACAAGTGACTGTGCCCATTATAGGAGCACCTGAAGTACGTAACGTAGTTGAATTATGCATGGCAATGCCTGATGGACCACTTACTAACAATAGCGGAGTAGTATCAAGATCAAAACTTCTATCGCCCCTCACTAATACACGGTATGACTGATATGGATTTAGAGCTGTAGTTTTAGTATTTTTCACAGTATCCCACCCTGCCTTATAATAATAAGCAGATGAATAACCCGAAATAGAATGATCAATTCCATTGATTGCATCTACTAAATTATGTTTTACAGTGGTATCTAATACACCGGTAATAAACATGCCATATCCATTGTTACTGTAACTGCCATTCTCTTGCCATGTATTGAATAAAGTGTTTGCAGGATTATAAACACCGTTTGCACACAAATCTCTATATGATCTGAAACCTTTAGGGATAAATCTTTCAACAGTAATATTTCCATCCACGTTTGCCCCTTGAGCTACAGGACCGATGATTGCTGAATTATTCAATGATGTTGATTTCAAGGTAATATTACTATTTGTATGCAAAGTTCCTGCAGTTAAGTTCAACTGATTTAAGATGCTCAATTTATTATTTGAACCACTAACAATACTCACCCCTGCAGTATTATTGACCGTAAAGAAATTTACCTTTGCTATACCATAAACTGACTGTGCAGAAGAACCCGACATCACTATATTGCCGTTTAATTGAGTATTACTAAATGTTACATCGCCTGTTATGTTCAAATTATTAGGGCCCCCTGTTGTAATTGTTGTACTACTATCGAACGTCAGGTTCTTTACTGTTACGCTACTAGCTAATACAGGATATATATTATTACTTACTCGACCAATTGTTACATTATCGGTGGCGACAGGTACTCTTCCTAATGACCAATTATCAATATTTGTCCATGAGCTAGTACAAGCAGATGCTGTCCAAACATTATAACCATTTGGAACGGCGGAAGCTCCTTTGATAGACCTGAAATCGCTAGACGTTCCTGCGAGTAATTCATCGTAATACAACACATTTATTTCTGTACCAACGGGGACTGATGAATACAGAGCCTCACCACTACTTCCTGTGCTACTAGGGCCGAAAGTAACTACTTCATAATAAATTGAATTGGTGTAGGCATAAAAGAAAGTATCTACATTCCAAGAACATGCTGTATGACCTGATGTTCTGGTAGAAGAAGGAAAAGAGTGATGCCACGTATTTAATACGGGTCTGCTAATCATAAAATTTACACCATAGTCATGATGTAATGAAGGATTATAAAAACTTCCGGTGGCAAGGATGGTATCTTTATTAGGAATAACTATATCCACAACACTAAATAAGGAGCTAGCAGCACTATAAATTTCTTCAGATCTTACCGTCCAAGATGTGCCATCATATTGTGCCTTATACATACCTCTAACTATAGGAGAAACTGTATTATCATAGTCTACACCAATATAGGCAACTATTTTTCCGCTATCACTAACAATTTCTATATCATTAACATTTACATCCTGACCATCCACTGATGTATGAATGTAAAGTTGTTGCCAACTACTTCCTCCATTGAGTGTATAAAAAACGCCTCCTTTTTGACCAGGATTAGTATTTTTATATCCAATCATCACAATATTTGAAATTGAATCACTAACTGCAATTGCTTGAATCTGCGACCCCACCTGCGGATAATTATAAGGAGCATTTTCTGCAGTAAATATTTGAGACCATGTAGTACCCTTATCACTAGTTCGGTAAAGCCTAACATTACCTACATACGCGGTCGTACTGTCATCTACCATTTCGGCTGAAAAGTAGGGTGATCCATCTCCATTAGGAAATATGGAAGTACTCCATTTCTTTGCAGCACCACTGTAATCACTTACATATCTGACTCCGTCCTTCCCTGCAAGCCAACCAAAGGACTTAGACTTATTCAAATCAAAATCGTAAACTTGAGTTGCAAGAATTCCATCATCAATTTCACGTATGGTGGCACCACTATTTTCAGATAATCCCAATCCCTGATCAGTAGTCATTAAAATATTCCCCTTATTAGTAATATTATTTTCGCTTAAGAGAAATACTGACCCATCATTTGGATGCGTTTCAAAACCAGTATTTCCAATGAGAACCCAAGAACCAAGTGCCCCACCCGAAGGACTGTAAGCAGAACCAAAATAAACATATACAGCACCGAATGTTCCGGTTCTGAATTCGATATTATACCCTGATGTACCCGTAATATTAGTATTAACAATGGTAAAAGCAGTACCAAAAGTGGACGTATTAGCTACATACTTATAGGGATTAGTTCCACCATTTGTGCCCCCTACATAAACAGTACCATCACTATATACCCCCATTGCAGACCAACTATTTCCTGAGGAGGCTAAAACAGCCATCGCATCGGTTGTAGTTGTAGCAAAATCAATTCCGGCAGAAAAATCTCCTCCAAATCTTAGGCCTTTTGGTGCAGTTCCTTCTTTAAAGGCATATAATTTATCGTCTTTACCTTCTACTAAAGCAGTAAAGGCATAGCTAGCAACAGTAGTGTTGCTTACCGCAGAAACTACCCCTGATCCGGACAAAGTTGCATAATAAAAAGTATTATTTGAACCTACTGAGCTTAAATAATATAGGTTATCATTATGAACCTTAACGTCTACTATTCCTCCACCTGTTGTAATTGCAGTTGCGGCAGATGCTGTAATGTTTGTAGCGTATAGATTGCCATTATTGACAAAGAAAATAGTTTCAGATTCTTTATGATAAGCAATTCGTCTAATATTACTACCCAAACCAATAGTAGCATCTGCAGAAGGAAGTACTTTGAAGCTATTAATGGTTGAGATACTCCCGAATGCACTCGATTTTACATCAGCATAAAACATCGAGTTTGCACTCTCTGTAGCTACAATGATTCGCAATGAATCTGACAAAACTCCAACGCCAATTTTGCCTCCTGTAATGGCATTTATCCTGCCACCATATACTCCTTCAACTGTAGTAATTGATTGTGCATTTGCAAAAATCAAAGTAAAAACACTCAAAATAAATGTAAATTGTTTTTTCATAAATTTAATTTTTGAAGTTAGTATTCTGTTACAAGCCTAAATTTTAAAATATATTTCTCAAATAAGTCAAGCTATTATTTAATTATTTTTACAAAAGTTCTGTTATATAGTTATCTGCTAAAATTTGGTTAACTAAGCCATAACAAACATTTGTTTAACCAAATCAACTGAACAATTCATAGTGTAACGTTCTAACATTGTAAAAACATGTATTACATCTTGTTATAATTATTCACAACAACTCACAACAAGTAAACCTTAAAAAACAAAAAAGGAGTCAAAAAAGACAGCAAGCCAATCTACCTTCTACTTATACAAAACAAAATAAACGTTTCTGAACAGCAAAAAATGGTACAAAACAATCTTTATATGGCACTTTTACAACATTTGCCTATAATTTAAAGGAGTTTGACCTGATAATTTCTTAAATAGGCGAACAAAATAAGATGCATCATTATAACTAAGCTGATAGGCAATTTCATTAACCGACAATTTAGTATAACGCAATAATATTTTTGCTTCAATCAAAATCATCTCGTCAATTAGTCCATGTGCAGACTTTCCAGTTGTTTCTTTAATTACTTTATTCAAATATGGAATGGATACGTAGAGTTTCTCAGCATAAAACGCTAAGGGAAGATGTTCTAAAAAATGGATTGAAATCAGCTTTCTAAATTGTATCATCAATTCTAAATGTGGGGAAATCCCTTTGGTAATCAACGCTTGCCTTTCAAGACTTCGTTTAGCGGCTATGAGTATTTGGTGTATTTGTAACTGTATCACTTCTCTGGCATTGGAATGATTATTTTTCAATTCCTCGTCTATAACCTGTATAATACTCACTATTCTAGATGCCTCATAGTCGGATAATGTAAAGACCTGCAAGCTTGGATTGCATAAAAAAGGGAAAATCTCAAATATATTTTTCAAAGAAATAGCATCTTGAATAAACTTCTCTGAAAACAATAAGTAATAGGAAAAAAAATCATCGCTTTTGTCAAAAATAGAAAATACTTGTCCAGGAATGGTAAAAGAAATAAACGGACCAAAATGCGTCATCGTCCTTATAGTCGAGTCAATTTTAATACTTCCCTTCAAACCAATACCGATTCTATAATATTGCGCTTTATGAGGACCAATATGCTCCTTTAGTCCTGCAGAGGAATATAGCCCAAAGCTATCTTGAAACAATTCTTTACTATTATCAAGCCCAAAATCGCTATCGACTTGCCCATCTTTATGCAATTTATATAATGACTGAAAGTAATCGGGTTTGTAAGTATATTCCACTATTTTCATTTAATTAATTATAAACTTTAAAGAACCAATATTAAATAAGAAATTTACACCAATAATACAAAAAAAATTAATTTTTAAACGAAATGCTATTTAAAAGGCTCGGCTTTCAACATATATTTTCACTAGCGCCCATGAAATCTAGTTTTTGCTTCTGCAAGAAGGTGAATTATTATTTAAGTAGAGTGTATAATAACTAAAAGTAATCGCTAGTCTATTACAAATTAAAGCATTTTAGTTAAGCATAATTATGAAAACAAATGAAGGTTTCGCTTTGAGCGAAACCTTCATTAACTATATGGCATTGTATTATAAATGCTAAAATTAAAATTGTTATCCAATCCCTTTTTACGTTACTACTCAGGAGGGCTTACCACTAGGGTCACAAGGTTTTGAACAAAGAAACACAAGGAATAGTATACTTTTTAGGTACTTGGATGCATAAAAGTTTTTCGCTTTAAGAGTTTCGTGGAGACACGAACCTCGGCAGTCTGCCTCGCGGCATGTCCTCACGCAGAAACCTTTTTAAAATCCCTTTTTAAGTTACTACTCAGGAGGACTTACCACTAGGGTCACAAGGTTTTGAACAAAGAAACACAAGGAATAGCATACTTTTTAGGTACTTACCTGCCAATTATTCATAAAGAAGTCCTTGTGTTCCTTGTTTTTTCTTCGTTGCCTTTGTGGTAAAATCTCCTGAGTAATAACTTTCTAAGCCTTAATAAAAATAACAAACCACCAAATGCAAGAATATCCCTTCAAAGCCTCCACAATACACAAATAAAAAAAAGAATATTGGCTTTTTTGAAAATAAAGTATTGTTTATTGAATATTAGTTTCAACTTCGTGGGCAGAAATACTAGAGACTAAAAATAAAGCCGTCTTCTATTCCTTCAAATGTCAATCAGTTGAGAGTATATAAACGATTGTGTAAACAGTTATTAGATTTTACATCTAGATTCAAAAATAATAATAAATTGATTAAGTATTAGCCCCCAATTTGCGATAGGCTTACTCCAAGCAAGTTCTATGTTTTTTATGGATAAATAAATTGATTTAGCTGCTGCATTTTCATTAGGGAATTGTGTTTTTGTTTTGGTATACTTCCTAA
>CANCPA010000156.1 GCA_947379895.1 Chitinophagaceae bacterium
CTGTGGTATTAAGAGTACCTGAGTTGTAACAAAATTTCTATCATTATTATAAATGTAGTTGAGCTGAGGATATTATTATTTGAAGATAATATAGATATGATAGCTTTATAGTCGTAAAAAATACCTTTAGGATACAAATGATTGTATCAGGAAAATGAATTATTGATATGCTATGTTTATAGTAATGCCATCAAGTTTTAATTTAATATCTATTACTCTGACCAATAAAATCCAATTAACAGCTTTAAAAAGTTGTTTTAATAGTAACAAATCATTCCTTCTTACTAAAACTTACTTATAATAAAGAATTAACAATCCCTCGTAATACAAATGACATTATTTTTACGCCGTGAGAAAACATAAAAAACCGGTAGTATTAGAAAATGTGTTGGTAGAAAATTATGCTGCCGAAGGAAAGAGTCTCGCCCGTGTGGATGGGAAAGTTATTTTTATTGAAGGGACTGTGCCCGGTGATATAGTAGATATTCAGCTAACAAAAAACAAGAAGGATTGGGCGGAAGCTTACCCTTTAGCCTTTAAAAAATATGCAGAGAATAGAGTCACCCCTTTTTGTAAACATTTTGGAGTTTGCGGTGGATGTCAATGGCAAATGTTGCCTTACGATAAGCAATTGATTTATAAACAGCAACAAGTTACAGATAATCTCGGACGTATAGGTAAGGTAGAAATGCCACCAATTTTGCCAATAATTGGCGCAGATGGAACCGTGGGCTATCGTAATAAATTGGAATATACTTACGCTACAAGGAGATTTATACCTAAAGAAGAATTTCAACAATTGCGTGCTGATGATAAATTGACCGAAGAAATTGAAGGAACAATTGGTGCGGCTGGATTTCACGCAAAAGGGCAATTTGATAAAGTGGTGGAAATCGATGTTTGTCATTTGCAAGAGGAACCGACTAACCTGATTAGAAAGGCTATTGTTGCCTTTGCAAAAGAAAATAAGCATACATTTTACGATATCAGAAATCATGAGGGATGGTTACGTAATGTAATGGTCCGCATTGCTACGACCGGCGAAATAATGGTGAATATTGTTTTGGGAATTGAGGATAAAAAAGCACAAAAATCGTTGATTGACTTTTTATTGCAGCAGTTTCCTGCAATTACTACTTTACTAGTTACTATTAATAGGAAGTTTAATGATAGTATCTACGATTTAACACCTGTTGCTCAGTTTGGAAATGGATATATAATTGAAAAACTTGAGGATTTTCAATTTAAAATAAGTCCAAAATCGTTCTTTCAAACAAATACTCGTCAGGCAGAAAAACTGTATCAAATAACAAGGGAATTTGCCGAGCTAAATGGCACTCAAACTCTTTACGACCTTTATTGTGGTACGGGTAGCATCGGAATTTTTTGTAGTAAAGATGCAAAAAAGATTGTAGGCGTTGAATTGATTGAAGATGCTATAAAAGATGCAGAAGAAAATGCAGCGTTAAACAATATTAAGCACTCTTTTTTTACAGCAGGTGATGTAATTACGATTTGTAATGATGATTTTTTTGCTACACACGGCAAACCTGATGTGGTAATTACAGATCCTCCAAGGGCAGGAATGCACGAGAAATTGGTGAAGAAACTATTAGAGATTGCAGCACCTTTAATTGTTTATGTAAGCTGTAATCCTGCTACACAAGCACGCGATTTAGCATTACTTGACGAAAAATATGTGATTACTAAAATTCAGCCGGTGGATATGTTTCCTCATACACATCATATTGAAAATGTAGTACAGCTGAAATTGAGGGAAAGTGGTACGTTATAAGTTTTAAGTATTAAGTATTATGTTATAAGTTTTACGTTGTAAATTTTAGGTTATACGTAATACGTTTTATATACTTATACTTTTGATTTAAACACTTTACTTAAACTTTATTAATTGATTTTTTGAATTCTTAACAACAACATCATTTGGTGTATTTATAACGCAAAACTTACAACTTACAACTTAATACTTAATACAAACATGAACGAATTTCGACCGGGTCGGTTTCAGGTATTACCCACAATCATTAAGAATCTACTGATTATTAATGTTCTTTTTTTCGTCGCTCAAAACACAATCGCTACGCAATTAAATATTCCTATGGATAATTTATTTGCGTTACACACTTGGAAGAGTCCCTTATTTAGACCTTGGCAATTGGTATCGCATCTTTTTCTTCACAGCGACATCATGCATATTTTTGGAAATATGTTTGGGTTATGGATGTTTGGTTCTGTATTAGAGAATCTATGGGGCTCAAAACGCTTTTTGACCTTCTATGTTATATGTGGATTAGGTGCCGCGTTATTGCATCTGATCTTTTTAAACATCGAGATATCGCATCTAACTAATGAGTACCTCGATATTGTTGCCTTACACACAAGTGGAAAGTCGGGCGCAACTCAAGCAATGTTGGCATTTGTAAATCATCACCACATTATGTTGAATAGCGATGATATCCTTACTTTTTTGCGGGCTAATCCCGACAATCATGAGGTAGGCGGGCAATTGTTAGATGTATTATCTGAGTATTATAAAATGAAGATTAATACGCCCACAATTGGTGCGAGTGGTGCTGTTTTTGGAGTTTTAGCTGCCTTTGTTTACTTATTTCCTAATACGTACCTGTATTTATATTTCTTCTTTCCTGTAAAAGCAAAGTGGGCGGGGCTTGCCTATTTTGCCTATGAATTATTTTTTGCCGTCCGAGCTTCTGCAGGAGATAATGTAGCAAGGTGGGCACATGTAGGAGGTGCAATTGTAGGTTTGATTCTTGTTATTACCTGGAATAAAACTAACAAACAGAACTTTTATTAGTAGAGCGTGTTTACTTTTAATAAAGTATCACATTGGCTTTTATCTTTACAAAAATTTTATTACGTGGGTATCAGAGATTACAGCAATAAACGTATTCCCTTATTAGGTCAAGAGAACAACGCACTTACTTGGTTAATTATTATTAATTCAACTGTATTTATCCTCCTTAATTTCTTGAAAATTATCTATTTCTTCTCTGAAATTCCTCAGGATTTATTTCAACATCAAATTGTAGATTGGTTCAGTTTGCCTGCTTCATTCGTGAAGTTAGCTTCAAGGCCTTGGGTTGTATTTACATTCATGTTTAGTCATTTAGGAGTGTGGGATTTGATTAGTACTTTATTATGGGTGTGGGGATTTGGCTATATACTTCAAGATTTAACAGGTAACAGTAAATTGCTGCCAATATATATTTATGGTGGTTTCTTTGGCGCTGTTTTTTTCTTGTTAACAAATAACATTTTCCCTGTTTTGGCAATGAGGGTCGATTATACACTGCCTTTAATGGGGGCAGGTTCTTCGGTAATGGCAGTGGCAGTGGCAACAACAACCCTTGCTCCTGATTATCGTATTTTTCCAATGATCAATGGAGGAATTCCACTATGGGTTTTGACAGTCGTATTTGTAGCAATCGACTATGCCACTATCGCGAGTGGAAGTAGTGGGATGGCAGTTGCACACCTTGCAGGTGGTGCCATCGGATTTGTTTATATAAAGCAATTGAATAAGGGAAATGATTGGGGCGCATGGATGATTAATTTCATGAACTGGATCGATAATCTCTTTAATCCTGAAAAGAAAGAGGCCGGTATTTCTCAAAAGGATAGATTATACTACAAGAATACGCAACCTCCCTTTGTAAAAACAACAAGTGTAACACAACAACGCCTCGATGATATACTTGATAAAATTAATCAACAAGGCTACAACATGTTAACCGATGACGAAAAGGCATTCTTAAAAAAAGTTAGTAAAGAGGAACTATAGGTGTATGAATAAATTGCGTTCTTTACTTAAACTAGCACTGATAACGGTAATTGTACTACTGTTGTCTTTCTATTTATTATCCTGTTTAACGCCCTATATTAACCCTGTTTATTGGAGTGGGTTTACCTACCTAGCATTACTATTTCCATATAGTTTTTTACTTGCACTGATAGGATTTGGACTAAGTGTTGTTCTATTTAGAAAGAAGATTAAGTATTGTATAATTGTTTTTGGTATTCTACTGATAGGGTACAAAAACATTTTTGCAACGATTGGATTTCATCGCTCAAAAGTGTTTCAAGAAAAGAAGGAAGAAGGAACAATTCGGTTGCTTTCTTGGAATGTTGATGACTTTGTTAAGTGTGATAAAGCCCTTGATAAACCGAAAAATCCAAGAAGAAATATTCTTGAATTCATTAAATCGGCTAATGCGGATATTATTTGTTTTCAGGACTATAGAAACTTTGAAGAGAATAAATACATTTATTCAAATACAAAATTTATGGTAGATACTTTAAAGTATCCGTACCATTATTTTTCGGTAGATGACCCTTGTATTGGAGAATATTTCGCTTGTAAATATGGGACAATGATTTATTCGAAGTTCCCAATAATTGATTCAGGGCGAGTTGCTTATAATTGGGAACATCTGCCAGAACATCTTATGTATGCCACCGTTAATGTTAACGGTAAATTAGTCCGCTTTTATAATACGCATCTAAGGTCAATGTTTCTTCATCGTTTTGGAAAGATTCCTCAGCAGAATTATAAGTTTGTCATCGACGATACTGCTATTATTTATTATGGTCATCGTACTGAAAAATTGCGTTATTTCGATTTAATACATGTTAAGCAAGCTAAATTGATAAAAGAGGAACTTAATAAATCGCCTGAGCCATTTGTTTTTTGTGCCGATCTTAATTCAGTTCCTTCATCCTATGTATATCAATGCATTAGCAATGGTTTGAATGATGCATTTTTGCAATATGGAAATGGATGGGGGCAGACCTATTCAGGTTTCTCACCTACACTCCGAATCGACGTTACACTGATGAGTAAACAGATAGAAGCAAAACAATATTATTGTCCAAAGCTTCAAAACGCCTCCGATCATTACCCTGTTATTACAGATTTACTCATTCATTAACTATTTTCGATACTTTTAGGGCGTGACTAAACGAAGTTTGACACATAATATTATCAAATTTATTTTGCAACTTCTTACAGTTGCATTAAGTATGGTGTTTTTATTAGGCTGTCTAACAACCTATTTAAGTCCGGAATATTTTTGGTGGGTAGGCTTCATCGGTTTAGCAATGCCCTATTTGATAATCATTCTATTTTTTTCTGCAATATTATGGTGTTTTGCAAGGCCTTCAATGGCAATTGTTCCATTGTTAACGCTTCTTATGGGCTACAAGCAACTCAGTGTTGTTTTTGCATATCACATTAAAAATGATTTTAAAGAAGTAAAGGATTCTACTTGTATTCGACTCATAGATTGGAATATTCAGGGTTTTAATGGACTCAGCTCAAATAAGAGTACCAAAAAATTAGTAAGAACCGAATTGGCAGAGAGTATTTTAAAGCTTAATCCAGATATTATTTGTTTACAAGAATTCAATCATTCTTTTTTAATAAAAGGACGGCAATTCAAAAAGGATGATAACATCAATTTGTTTACTCCTACTTATCCTTATTACTATTTTTCGAAGGATAATAAGTCTGAAAATGGATACGCAACAGGAAGTGCTATTTTCTCGAAATTTCCAATTATAGATACCGGAAAACTAAGATATCTGAAAGGAGAGAGTGCCTTATATGCAGATATTGTTCTAAATAACGATACAATACGTGTATACACTACACACATGCAATCCTTTAAATTCAAGAAGAATGATTACGAAAACATAGATAAAGTGGAGGCCTATGATGACGATGCAATACCGGCATCAAAGAGTATTTTTATGAAAATGAATCCTACTTTCAAAAGAAGAGCACTTCAAGCCAATTTATTAAGAGATTGGATAGCGAAAAGTCCTTATCCAAGTATTGTAACAGGCGACTTTAATGATGTACCCTGTAGTTATGCCTATTCTGTAATTAAAGGAAAACGACAGGATGCATTTTTGGAGAAATCTTTTGGCATAGGAAGAACCTTTATAAGTCTTGCACCTACACTTAGGATTGATTATATATTACCTGATCAACATTTTAAAGTAAATCAATTTGAAACTGAAGACGAAGGCCTTAGCGACCACTATATGTTAGTCACAGACCTATCTTTTAATTAAGAATTTAAGTTTTAAGATAAAAGAATCCAATTAAAATAATTAAAATAGCACATTCAAATTACTACTTACTACTTATAACTTACAACTTATTACTTATTACTTATTACCTACTTTATTAAACGGCCCCTGTAAATTGCTTTAAGAAGCGAACATCATTTTGACTGTAAAGCCTAAGGTCATTAACCCTGTATTTTAATTGGCAGATTCTTTCAACGCCCATTCCAAAGGCAAATCCTGTGTATTTAGTACTATCTATACCAAAGTTTTCCAATACTTTAGGATGCACCATTCCACTACCTAATATCTCAACCCATCCTGTGTGTTTACATACATTACAACCATCACCGCCACAAATCAAACAGCTAATGTCCATTTCGGCACTAGGCTCAGTAAAAGGAAAATAAGAAGGACGGAAACGAACTTTTACATCCTTTCCAAACATTTCCTGTACAAAGAAATAGAGAGTTTGCTTTAGGTCAGCAAAGCTTACATTCTCATCAATATAGAGCCCTTCAATCTGATGGAAAAAACAATGAGCACGTGCACTAATAGTCTCATTTCTATACACTCTACCCGGGCAGATTACCCGAATAGGAGGCTTTTGCGATTCTAAAACTCTTGACTGAACACTGCTTGTGTGAGTACGAAGTAGCCACGCAGGATTTTGATTAATGTAAAAAGTGTCCTGCATGTCTCTAGCAGGGTGGTCTTCAGGAAGATTCATAGCCCCGAAGTTGTGCCAATCGTCTTCTATTTCAGGACCTTCAGCAATTGCAAAACCCAAAGTTTTGAAGATTGAGACTATTTGATTACGAACAATAGTAAGTGGATGACGAGTGCCAACAGGAGCAAAGCTTCCAGGAAGACTCCAATCAATAGATTTTTCTGCAGATGCTTCAGACCCAACATTTGATTGCTGAAGATCATTGAATTTATTTTCTACAAATACTTTAAAATCATTTAAAACCTGACCAAATGCACGTTTATGTTCGTTAGGCACGTTCTTCATTTCGCCCATAACGGTCTTTAATAATCCTTTTGTACCAAGGTATTGTATTCTGAAAGATTCAACGGCTTCGATTGTTTCTGCCTTTACTTCTGCAATTTCCTGCTTATACTTCTCTATTTGTTGCAATAGCTGTTCCATTTTGCGAAGATAACAGATTGAACAATCAACAAATCAAACTAAGTGAATGGTTGGAAAAAATTTCACTAATAAATCTTTTATTAAACGCTGATTGTAATCAAATTGTAATGAAATTGACAGTTGTTATAAGTAGCGCAATCGAGTTGGAATCAGAAATTAGGACCTATATAAAGCATACTATGTTAATTGTTTATCAGTGTTTTCGGACAAACCCTTTATTTTTACTGAAAATATATTACTGTAATGCCTCCAAAAACTTCAAGGAAAAAATCAAGTAATGAAGCAGCTATATTGTTTGTAGCCTTTTGGGTTGCAGCCATAATTGAATGTATTGCCTTATATAAACGAGAATACCATTATTATGCCTATTCTCGAATCTGGATTATTCCGATTTTATTGGTGAGGCTTTTTCGTTCACAGGCTTACAAAAAAGTTAATATCTATATTTGGTTAAGTCTTTTCTTTGCGCTAGCTGCTGATGTAACTACAATTTTTGGCAATTATTCTATTTCATATATCGGACTAAGTTTGTTCACTGTTTCATATTTGTCAATTGGTTGTTTTTTTCAAACGCTAAAAACTAATCACAACAATAGTCACTTAGTTTTTATCATCGCTTCAGTGCTCTTGATTATTGTTAATGTATTATGGTTATATGCTCCTGAACTTCATTTTCATGTGTTTTTTGCACAGTCCATCTTACATAGCTTAGTAATTGTGTATACACTTTATGGAATCCTAATCTTATTTAATAAGGTGAACTCAAAAGTGTCAAGTCTCTTTTTCTTAGTAATACTTATCATCATTGCTACAAATATTATCTATGGATTTGATGTACTCTTTTTTCAAAGAAAGCATGCAATAATCGATTCTGTTGTAGGATTCGGTCATGCCATATATCTTTTCTTTTTCACACGTAGTATTCTTAGATATATAAAAATGAATATAAATTCTATTGGTTAAATGGCAACTTTGGAATCCCATTCGTATAATGTTTTCTTCTTATTATCTACAAGTTCTATAATTTGATGGGTGCATAAAAATTTATCGCTGAGTGTGGACACTCCATGAGGCAGACTGCCGAGTTTCGAGTCTCCACGAAACTCTTTAAGCGAAAAACTTTTATGCACCCAATTTGATTATGGATGTACTTCATTAAATTATACTGAATTCTTGCATTGATTTCATCCATCTTTAATCAACAAACTATATATTTACAAACTTAAAAAGCTATTATATGTTTCCATCATTTCTTCCTTATGTTATCCTGTTAATTCTAGTAGGTGTCACTTACAAATTAATTCTTCGTTTTTTTTTCGGTATGGTCATTGTTCCTGAAGACAAAATTGGTTTAGTTACCAAGAAATTTGTTCTTTTCGGTGCTGATAAATCGCTTCCTGATGGTCGGATTATTGCAACTAAGGGTGAGGCAGGCTTTCAGGCAAAGACTTTAGCACCGGGATTGTATTTCGGTAAATGGTTTTGGCAGTATGGTGTTACAATGGAAAAGTTTACCATTATTCCCGAAGGGCAGATTGGTTTGATAATGGCAAAAGATGGTGCTGAAATTCCTACAGGTAATATCTTAGGACATTTTGTGGACAGTGACAACTTTCAGGATGCTGAAAAGTTCTTGAATAATGGTGGACAAAAGGGGCGTCAGACTGCTTTTATTACCACGGGGTCTTATCGTATCAACACTCAATTATTTCAGGTTTCTGTTACTGATATGGTTCGTATTCAAGAGAGTATGGTGGGCATTGTGACTGCACTTGATGGATTGCCGATTGAAGAAGGACAGATTGCAGGTAAGTTAGTTGAAGGGCATAATAACTTTCAGGATTTCGATAAATTTATCAAGAGTGGTGGTAACAGAGGTTTGCAACCTCAAGTTATTTTGGCAGGTTCTTATTATTTAAATCCGTGGGCTGTAGTGGTTGAAGAAACGCCAATGACCGAAATTGCAATTGGTTATGTTGGCGTCGTTATCTCTTATATTGGTCAGGAAGGAGTCGATACTAGTGGAGTTAACTTTAAGCATGGGAATATTGTTACCAAAGGATTCAAAGGGGTTTGGTCTGAACCATTAGGGCCGGGGAAATATCCGATCAATAAATATATCATGAAGGTTGAATTAGTTCCTACAACCAATCTCGTTCTTAATTGGGCAAGCGGTAGGAGTGAGGCGCATAATTTAGATAAGAATCTATCCACAATTACAGTACGTTCGCGTGATGGTTTCCCATTTAATTTGGACGTTTCACAAATTATTCATGTGCCAAATACAGAAGCACCGAAGGTAATTGCTCGTTTTGGAAATATGGTCAACCTTGTTTCTCAGGTACTAGAGCCTACAATTGGTAACTACTTCCGTAATTCTGCTCAAGATAGTGACGTGATTTCTTTCTTAAGTACTAGAAAAGAAAGACAGGAATCTGCTAAGGAACAAATCAAGATGGTATTAGACGAATATAATGTAACAGCTGTTGATACACTTATTGGAGATATTGTTCCTCCTGAATCTTTGATGAAAACCCTCACCGACAGAAAGTTAGCTGAAGAACAAAAAGTAACTTACGATACGCAAAAACAGGCACAGGAAACAAGGCAGGGCATGGAAAAGGAAACTGCAATTGCCGATATGCAAAAGGATATTGTGAAGGCACAACAAAGCGTTGAAATTGCAGAAAGGACTGCAAGTGCTACTGTTAAGAAATCAGAAGGTGATGCGGCAGGCGTTAAATTGGCAGTAGGGGCAGAGGCAGAAGCTACTAAGATGAGGGCATTTGCGGAGGCAGAAGCTACAAAAGCTAGGGCAGTAGCTGAGTCTGAATCAATCAAATTGAGAGCAGCGGCAGAAGCACAAAAGATTTCTGTGACAGGTAGTGCAGAGGCAGGTAAGATATTGGCAATTGGTAAATCAACAGCCGAAGCATACGAATTAGCTGTAAAGGCATTAGGAGGTGAAAACTTTACCCGTTATAAGATTACAGAAGAGTTGTCGAAGAGTAATATTAAGTTGATTCCTGATATTTTGATAGGAGGAGGGAATGGAAGTGGTTCGGCAATTGATGGATTGTTAGGTCTGAAATTAATGGAAATGATGGATCCTAAGAAAAAAGAGGAGGTTAAGCAAGTTGAAGATGATAAGTAATAAGTAGTAAGTAGTAAGTAGTAAGTAGTAAGTAGTAAGTAGTAAGTAGTAAGTAGTAAGTAGTAAGTAGTAAGTAGTAAGTAGTAAGTAGTAAGTAGTAAGTAGTAAGTAGTAGGTTATAAGTTATATAAGTTTTAAGTTGTACGTTACAGGGATTTAGCTGAAGGACTGAATTACATTTTTTAAATATCCTGTCTTAGATAGTTGACAAAAAAAGAGTCGTTGTACGAATACAGCAACTCTTTTTTTTATAGTCTATATCTTTTGACCACATTAAATCAATTAGTAAAAACTTACATACGTTCAACGTACAACGTAAAACTTACAACTTAATACTTACTACCTAATACACACTCGCTTTAATAAAATCTTCTCTCATCGGACTAAACACATCTATTAGCATTCCTTCTTTTAAACAAACTACTCCATGAACTAAGTTTGGCGCAACATAAAAGACATCACCTTTATTCAATATTTGATGCTTACCGTCGATTTCTACATTGAATGAACCACTATCTACATAAGAGATTTGTGTATGATAATGACTATGAAGAGCTCCAATTGCACCTTCTTCAAAGGAGACTTTTACTAGCATCACTCTACCGTCATAACCCATGATTTTACGGTTCATACCGGGGGCTACATTTTCCCATTCAATGCTTTCGTCTGCTACAAATGGTACTGCTTTAATTTCTTCTTGATTAATTTGGGGGTTGTTTGTGCCCATTACTTAAAATTTATATGATAAAAAAAGGGAAATCTTGACATTACTAACTTTAAACCTAAAACTTATAACTTATAACCTATAACCTATAACTTACAACCTATAACCTAATACCTAAAACCTAATACTTAATACTTACAACTCCTTTCCATCCACCAAAACACTATAAGCTCCTTTGAAGCTATATTTTTTATTATTAATAATTATTTCATGTGTTAATGAAGGCGAAAAGTCTTTATTACATTGAAATATTAATATTTTTTTGGTTGCAAAGGTAATTGCTGCTACTGAATATTCGTCATCATTTTGTAATAGTTCTATTTTACTCACTGAAGAGTAGGTATTTGTAGATATCTCCGAAATAGCGTTGTAGTTGCCATGTGTTTCAATAACATTCACAAATGTTTGGTTGCCACCTGTTTTTCTAATGATATAAGCAGGTTCATGACGTAGATTGAAATTAGGGTCTTTTGCTCCATTTCTTGTCATAAAAAAACGAGTGCTGTCGTCAGTCAATGATGAAATTGAGTAGTAGGTGGAATGATTTAAGAACGTAAACTGAGAAAATGAATTCGTCGACTTCCCTTCTGCCTCCTTCCATAGATGTTCATACCCATTTTTGGTTCCCAATGTAGTCTGAGTGGTCGTGAAGGGTTTATAAGGAAAACTTGTTTGTATCAATGCTCCCAAATATTGAAATGGTAAGTCGTATTGATGTTGATTTGC
>CANCPA010000157.1 GCA_947379895.1 Chitinophagaceae bacterium
CTCTCATAATATTTACTGTTAAAGGTCTGCTTTAATTTTGACCTTGACACAGTTTGTTTTACACCCTCCCCCGTAACACCACATTTCATCTTCTTAGTACTATATTTCGATTTAATACCAAATTATTCTCTATTGAATGCTTAAGGATATTACTTGAGAGTTCACAAAGCGTAGATGAGATTCCACTTTTTTAAAACTAGTAAGTCAGTAATCTACATTAGAGTACAATTTTTACAAATTATAAGGTAAGGAACTCACTCCTGAGTTCAAGGAATGGAGACGAGCGTTCATTTTTTCAAAACGCGCGTTCAAGGTACACACTCCTGAGTTCAAGGTAAGGAGACGAGTGTCAAAGAAACACGTCCGCGCATTCATTTTTTCAAGACGCGCGTTCAAGTATTGAAGACGCGGGTTGAGTAAAGTGCTCCGCGCATTCAGGGTAAGGACTTCTGTGGCAAGAGTAAGCACTCCTGAGTTCAAGAAGTGCGTACGCGCGTTCAAAAAGTGCTAACTGAGTCGTTTTCATTTTAACATAAGAAGAATAAAATGGTTAATAGTTAGCAATTGACGAATAGTTTATTGTGAGATAAGATTAAATAACTGTCTTAGATCCTAGTTTTTACCATTTACACTGTCTTGAGAAATGCACTATTTGAATTGAATCAAAAACGATGAAGAAGCTGAAACGAAGTGGGTTATTTCTATTAGGGTTAAAACATGAAAAATATTTAGCTTTTAATATATTGTCTATTAGAAATTACTTATTTAAGCAGAAATCTATAAAATAAAAGCATATTCCTAGAAACATTTTATAGTAACAGTGCTGAACCTTAACTTTAGCGAACAGAGTTGATATTATGTACGAATTATTCTTTCAAAAGCTTAACGAAAAGATTTTGTTTTCTGAAGAAGAGCAAACAATTATTAAAGGGTATCTCACAACAAAAAAGATTCGTAGAAAGCAATATCTTCTACAAGAAGGAGATGTTTGTAAGACACTTGCCTTTGTTGAGAAAGGGGCTTTGAAGGAATATACTGTGGATGAGAAAGGGGCTGAACATATTCTTCAGTTTGCCCTTGAAGGTTGGATTATTTCTGACTTATATAGTTTTATGACTGGAGAACCCGCTACCTATAATATTGAAGCAATTGAAGATTCTGAAGTTGTATTGATTACAAAATCAGCACAGGAAGAAATCTTTAAGAAAGTTCCAAAATATGAATCCTATTCTCGAATGCAAATTACAGGGGCTTATCTAGCCATGCAAAAGAGAGTAAATTCATTGATAAGTTTGAGTTTGGAAGAGCGCTATCTGTATTTTACAAGCCTATATCCTACAATTGTACAACGCGTTCCCCAACATATGATTGCTTCTTATCTAGGCCTAACTCCAGAAACAGTAAGTAGGATAAGGAAGAAACTCGCAGCAAAGTAATTTCAAGATGCAAGTTACAGGATACAGAATACAGGTTGCAGGTACTTGTAACTTGCACCTTGTAAACAGCAACTTTGTCTAGAAAATTGTACCCTTAACTTATAACTAATTCCTTTTCTTGATTTTGGTCAATGTTTTTTCTTGCTTGAACGCAATGGTTCGAGAGGAAACACGGTCGTATTTTTGCATCCTAAACATAAATAAACAACAACATGAAAAAAGTAGTATCAGTTTTCGCATTCCTAGTAATTGGAATTTCAGTTTTTGCACAAACAAAGTGGTCTGTCGATCCAGTGCATTCAGTAGTAGGCTTCTCTTTAAAGCACCTTAGTATCTCGGAAGTTACAGGAAACTTCAAAAAGTTTGAAGGTTCTTACACTGTTTCTAAAGCAGATTTAAGCGATCTTAAAACAACTTTCAGTATCGATGCTTCAAGTGCTAACACAGGTTCAGATCAAAGAGATGGTCATTTAAAATCAGATGATTTCTTTAATACTGAAAAGTATCCTAACTTGAAATTTGAAAGTACTTCTTTCAAGAAAGTTAAAGGAAACAACTATCTCCTTGCTGGTAAATTGACAATCAGAGATGTAACCAAAGATGTAACCTTTAAAGTAGTTTATGGTGGTTCTGCAAAAGATCCTTGGGGTAATACAAAATCTGGTTTTTCTGCAACTACTGTTATCAATAGATTTGATTACAACATCAAATACGATGCAACAGGATTGGCTGTAGGTAAAGATGTTACTTTAAATTTGAATCTTGAGTTTGTTCAAGGAAAGTAATAGGTGGAAGGTAGTAGGTATTAAGTTGTAGGAAATAAGTATTACGTTTTAGGTTGTACGTTATACATTCCAAGTAATCTATTTTATGGTTAACATAATGGACTTGATAAAATGCAATAATTAAATTTGACAGATTAAGTTGATTTTGTAATTTCTAACTTTCACCCAATTAACTTAAAACGTACAACTTATAACTTAATACATATAACTTAATACCTACTACCTAAAACTTACAACTCACTAATGCAAAGAAAATCATTCATCAAATTATTAACCGGCGCAACAATCATGACAGGTATCAATACGCTTAGCGGATTTAAGGCATTTACCGACAGCCTAGAAAATCAGGAACACCTGATGCCGGTTTTATTTGTGGGACATGGTTCGCCGATGAATGGCATCGAGGACACCGAATTCAGCAGAAGATGGAGTAGCATGGCAAATGAAATTCCAGTACCAAAGGCTGTATTGGTAGTTTCGGCACATTGGTTTACACATGGTACGCATATTACTGCAATGGATTTCCCAAAAACAATTCACGATTTTGGAGGATTTCCTAAAGAATTATTCGAAGTACAGTATCCCGCTCCGGGCAATCCTACACTTGCAAAGGAAACAGCCTCTCTCATCCATTCAACTACCGTAGGATTAGATCATGATTGGGGTTTGGATCATGGAACTTGGACGATTGTAAGGCATATGTATCCGTTGGCAAATATTCCGGTCTTGCAGTTAAGTATCGATTATACAAAAGATGCAAAATACCATTATGAATTGTCAAAAGAAATTTATCAGCTACGCAAAAAAGGTGTATTGATAATAGGAAGTGGCAATTTAGTGCATAATTTAAGAATGGTGGCTTGGGATAAACTCAATGTTTCCGATTACAGTTATGATTGGGCAAAGGCAATAAACAATACGTTTAAAGAATTAATCACTGCTGGAAGTCATGATAGATTAATAGACTATAAAGCATTGGGAAAGGAAGCTTTGATGGCAATTCCTACTCCCGAGCATTACTTACCTTTGATTTATACACTTGGACTGCAAGGCAAAAACGAAGGTGTGTCTTTCTTCAATGACAAGGCAGTAGGAGGTTCTTTAACTATGACATCTGTAAGGATTGGCTGATAAAGAAGTTGCACGCAATAAGCTGTACACTTAGTAACATTTATTGAATGTACAATTTATTTAAAAGAGGAAAAAAACTCTCCTCTTCAATATCTACAACAGATAATCTTCCTCCTGATACTATCAATTAAAAACTTGAAACTTACTTGTCTTCCATTACAATGTTTACCACCATGCTTCCGCCATCTACCATTAATATATCTGTCTGATTGTCTTTATAATTTGTAGAAGTAGCTATGACAATTAAATCTCCATTCATAGTTGTATTCAGGGTATATCTTCCATCAATACCCGAAATAAACTTTACCCCTACACCCTGTAAGTTAATATTTACACCCGAAACTGGCAATCCTTCCTTGTCTGTCACAATTCCTGTAACCGTCGCAGGACTACCCTGACTTGCAAATCTATCTCCCCATTCTCGGCATACAGCCCTTTTTGCTGGCATTGCCAAATCAGAATACGACGTTTCCAATTCGTTAAATACTCTCAAGGTTACTGCTTTTGCTTCAATACAGAGATTATTTAATATAGTTTGTGCATCATGAGTATTTGTCTTACACGTGGAAAATGTTGTAATTGATGTTTTCAGAGCATTAAAAACAGGAGTAAATTCAAGAATAGTAGGAAATGCCATTGCTACACCACCGCCTAGCACACGTTTTGCATCGCCATCTATTATCAATTGACCTGTTTGCAAAAGCGTAACATCTTGTGTAATTACGGGTTGTTTGTCGTTGCTGATAGCAATATTGTAAAAAGCACGGGCATTGCGAGGAATCTTATCTATTCGGATACCATTGTTAAAAGTGCTAAAATAAGAACCTATATAATTGCGAGCGATTACTCTATTGTCATCTGCATCTTCAGAGGCATTTCTTTGTGCCTGTTCGGCAATAATTAGATTAGTAAATGCAGAATTAAACCGATCGTTCATGCTTATAAGCCGAGCCTTTGTGGCAGCACTAAGGATGGTATTTCCTGACGGTGAACTTGCTTCTTTTGAAGTTGCAGTATTTAGTGCCTTTTTACAAGAGACATTACTTTTTGGCAATTTTCTTCCAATACTCATGATGTTTAAGATTAAAAATTAAAAAATGTTTTTAAAATAAATAAGCCAATCCTTCGATTATCCCCTGTTATTTTTTAAATTCTCCATTAATTTAATTGATAACCTAATAGTCATTTTGCTTTTGAAAGCAGGTGAAGATAATGATTTGAAGTTATCAGCAACTTTTATTTGAAATATTAAAAATTAAAAAAAATAGCCAATAAATAAATTTTTAAAAAACAGAGCAAGCTATATAGCACAAGGTATTTTTTTATCAAAAAACAGGGTGTGATATATATCCCGAGGTATAAAATGATCAAAAAACAGCGTTGCATACTTAGTAAAAGATAAAAGTTTATTCTGCATTAAGGCAGGAATCAAAAAGATGGTAAGCTGCTATTCAGTAACAAAGTTACTTGAGAAAGAATTTTTCATGTGCTTTTTGTTACTAAAAAGATTTCAGTTTCCTTTAATCTTATATACTTTATAATTTGGCAAAAAAGTTTGCTTAATACTTATAATTTACACCATATCATTCAATTCGTTTCCAATAGCCGTATTAATTAATTCTCTTGGCAACTCTTTTTTTGTTTTTAAACCAAGCGATTTCAGTTTATTTGCTTGTAAAACAAGATTATCATTTCCGGAGGTCAGTTGCTTGTAGGCTTCATTGTATTTTAATTGTGCCTTATCTAGATAGTCGCCTACAAAATCAAGATTATCAACAAATCCCACAAACTTATCATATAGTTTAGCACCTCTTTCGGCTATTTCTTGCGCATTTTGATTCTGATATTCTCGTTTCCAAAGATCCACAATCAACTTCAATGATGTAATTAAATTAGTTGGACTCAATAACAGAATTCGTTTGTCATAGGCAAAATTCCAAAGGTCGGCATCTCCTTGAAGGGCAGCAATATAAGCGGGTTCGCTTGGTACAAACAGCATTACAAAGTCGAGTGCTTTATCATAATCATCATATCCTTTCGCACTCAACGAAATGATATGATTTTTTATCGCAATAACATGTGCCTCCAACTCTTTCTTTTGCTCATCCACATCGGTCGCAGCCAATAATCGAGTAAACGCATTTAATGAAACCTTCGAGTCGATGATTACACTCCTATTGTCAGGATATTTTATCACAACATCGGGACGCATTTTTTTCCCTTCCACATCCGATTTAAGGGTAATACCATCGTCATCTCGTAATTCATACTCCATGAAATATTCTCTGTCTTTAACTAATCCCGACTTTTCAAGGATACTTTCCAAAATCATCTCTCCCCATCTGCCTTGTGTTTTTGCCTCACCTTTTAGTGCTTTAGTTAAGTTGCGTGCTTCCTCGCTGATAATCTGATTTAACTGTGCTAGTTCCTTCACTTTCTCACCCAAAGAAAATCGTTCTTTCGATTCACTTTTATAAACATCGTCAACTTGCCTTTTAAACTCTTCTATGTTTTTTCCAAGCGGTTCAAGAATAGCAGTAAGATTATTTTTATTTAATTCTGTAAACTTTTCTGTCTTTGATTCCAGTATTTTATTTGCGATGTTTTCAAATTCAGTGTTAAACTTCACTCCAAGTTCTTCCATCGCCTTTTTCTGTATTTCAAGGTTTAAAGAAAGTGCTTCATTTTTTGCTTTAACAGTCGCCAATTGTTCATTGCTATAGTTTAATTGCTGTTTTGTTTGTTGCAAATCTTGTTTAGCATCTACAAAATCCTTAGAAACAACATCTACTCTTTCAATTGCGGCTTGCTTATCAGCTGTAGCAGTAGCAAATTCCTGATGAATGCGAGTTAATAGATTATTTGCCGATTTCATTTCCTCCTTTACTTCTTTCAATTCGTTAGATACTGTAATCAATCTTGTTTCTGCTAACTGTTTTAAAGTATCTGATTGAGAAAGCTGTTCTTTTAATGACTCAATGCTTTCTTTTAAAAACTTCGCTTCTTCTCTTTGACGAAGCCAATCGTTATTTTTTTCTATTAATCGTTCATTTAAATTTAATGTCTTTGCATTAGAAGCAGCTAATTCCTGATTAATACGATTGTAAGCTGCGATACTTTCTTGCAATTGACTCTTTAAACTAACAAATTGTAAATCCATCTCGCCAATATGTTCTAGATTAGTTTGTAACTGATTAGTTGTTGATGCTTTATAACTAACGTATTCTTTTTCTAATTCATTATACTTTGTTGTGGATGCTAAGTTGCTATTTTGAATAACTTTATTGCCATTAACTTTTCCAATTAACCAGCCCAAAACCAATCCAGCAATGAGGCATCCAATTCCTATTATTACAATCATTTCCATGTCAACTCCCAATTTTTGAAATTAAGAAAACAAAGTAAGGTTATATAAACTTTGAGTGGAATAATGTGCAAAAGTGGAGTAACAAAATAGTTTTTCATTTATTGGGTTAACAACTTTTCAAATCATTTTCCAAGTGTTAAATACTTTAATCCCAGATTACGCAATAGACTCGTTATGAAATTCTCAAATACAAAAAAGACAAGTTTTTATACAGATTTTTTGACTGAAGACATAATAAATTATGTTGAAGTCAAACAAATCAAGTAAAAGCCGTGATTGAAGTGGTTGTGAATTGTAATAGAGTCCTATTGCATAATCTGGGTTAATACGAAAAAACATCAGGTACCTAATTAAATTTTATCCTAAATAATTATTTTAAGAAAAATCATACCTATACATTTGTGATTCTTAAATAATAAAATGGAAGCAACTAAAGCAAAACGTGGGATAATATTGATGAATCTTGGCTCGCCTGATTCTACTTCTACTAAAGACGTAAGAAAGTATTTAGCGGAGTTTTTGATGGACGAAAAAGTAATAGACATTCCTTATTTAGTTAGGTTATTATTGGTACGTGGAATTATAGTTCCTTTCAGGGCACCTAAAAGTGCTGAGGCTTATCGAACTATATGGTGGAAAGAAGGGTCTCCTCTCATTCAGTTAACTAAACAATTACAGATTGCTGTTCAGGCAAAAATGGTAGAACCTGTAGAGATTGCGATGCGTTATGGTAATCCTTCACCAAAATATGCTTATGATAAATTAATTAAGGAAAATCCTTCAATTGAAGAAGTCATTTTGATGCCACTATATCCTCATTTTGCCATGAGTAGTTACGAAACTGCCGTTGACTATATGAAGGAAGTGCACCAAAAAAATGGATATCAGTTTACTTTAAAAACTATCAAACCATACTATAACAATCCTGATTACATACATGCTTTTGCCGAGCATATACGCCCTTATTTACAACAGGATTATGACCATATTTTATTTAGTTATCATGGTATTCCTGAAAGACATTTAAAGAAATCTGATCCTACAAAGCAACATTGCTTGCAAATGCAAGATTGCTGTTCAGTAGATTCTGTTGCACACGAAACTTGCTACCGGCATCAATGTTTAATGACCACAAAATTGACAGCAGAGGCCTTACAATTGCCGGCAAATAAATACAGTTATTCGTTTCAAAGTAGATTAGGTCGTGACCCGTGGTTAAAACCTTATACGGACTTCCGTTTGAAGGACATGCCTAATGAGGGTATCAAAAAATTATTGGTTATCTGTCCTGCTTTTGTTAGTGATTGCCTAGAGACTTTAGAAGAGATTGCTATCCGTGGTAAAGAAGATTTTATTCATGCCGGTGGTGAAACATACGAGATGATACCTTGCCTAAATACTGACCCTCTTTGGGTGGCTGCTGTGAGTAAATGGGTTTCAAATGAGTTATAAGTAATAAGTTGTAGGTATTAGGTTGTAAGTATTAATATACAGTTATGGGTTTAATACTTACAAATTCGAATCAAGTGTTGAAATAAGTTAAGATAAGTGCCGTAGGCACGAAATATTGGTAGAAAACAGATAAATGATAATTGTCTAAAGTCCCGTATGGGACGACATATCATTATAAACTATTAATGGAATCGTATTTGATATTTACAATAGATAAAATATATCGTACCTACGGCACTTTAGTTCTTCTTTTAACGTTTTACTACAAATATTAAGTACCTAATGGTACTTTCAACCATTGATTCGAATTACAACTTTTAACCTACAACTTAATACTTATAACATAATACGTACAACTTAGTCCTTTATTTCCTATCTAATATTGCCTGATTCAGCGATTGACTTCCATCGCCATTACTAAACCTATTTATTTCTTTATCTGTAGGTAACATCCTTCTGTATTCATCCTTATATAAACCAATCTTATCCATCGGGATTGACTTGAAGTCGGGTAAATCCTTAAATACCTGAGATGATGGTTTCAACTTGAAATTCATTTTAGCCATATCTTCAAAACCAGGGTCGGTTGCATAATTGATATTCTTTCCATTTGCAACAGTCGAATCCTTCTTAACTTCTTTTCCATCAGCACCTACATATTTATAATTAAATGGAACTCGACAATTCACAGTAATATTGTTTTTCCAATTGTTTTCGGGTAATTCACTCGTTACAAATTCAAAACCTAGCCCACAGTTAATAGCAATATTATTGTAACAATCTAATGGGTAAGCAGTCTTCGGCATCGAACCATGCTTGAATAAATAGCCTGTTCCTCTTTTCCCTCCGTGGCTATTTAAGGCTAAAACGTTACCATAAACATGCATATTGAAATGGTCATTGTCAAAATAAATACCATCCCCATCATCGCTGTTATGGATAAAATTGTAGGCAAAGGTATTATTGCCCGAACGGGTGTAAAGGTCATAACTATAAAATGCACCGAGGTCGTTTGATACTGTACACATCCTAAAAATTTCATTGTATTCAAATATATTATCCCAACTACCATAGATGATACCACCATGAGGCGTATCATGAATCAGGTTATGTGCCACATAATTACCCACGCAAGTATGATGTCCACCACCGCCACCACCAGTAAAACCGACATTGACGGCAGGCGTATAGATGTGTACCAATTGACTGAAATTATAAATATGATTATTCACAACTCGATGTCCTGCGGGAACACGAGGTGTCACATTTTCATCACCACCTGACAACCAAACACCGCCTTCTCCTAAATTGTACAAGTCACAGCTTTGCACACTATGTTGTGTGCCACCATTAATTTTAATTCCATATTTATTTACATTCCTTATCGTACATCCTGCAATCAAATTGTTGCTCCCTGCTTCAATACTAATACCCTCATTAACGCTTTGTTCAATAGTGATTCCCTTGATACTGATATTCGATGCATCCTTCATCGTAATCACGGCTTCTTTACTATCTGCAATAGTAATACTGCATTGATTGATGTCTTTTGGAGGATAGAAATACAGTTTATTGTCCTTATAATCTATTGCCCACTCGCCAGGAGAATCAATCTCTTCCAATAAGTTCAGCAGCCAATATTGTTCTTTTCCATTGCCTTCGGGGCGAGTATATTTATTGCCAATTCCACCAGGAACAGGTTTCTTGAGAGTAATTGTTTTAGAAATAGTATCTATTGCAGCCACTCGAGCACATTCATTCTGCCATGGTATCCGCCAATAACCTTTTAGCCAAACGCCTCTATCCAACTGATTCACCCAATTAGAAGTGCGATTGTCACGATATTCAAATATTCCAGGACGAGGAGCTCTTTTTTCGGTACTTCCTGCAGCATAAAAGTTTGCCCAATCTTCATTTTTCTTTTCCTGTCCACCACCGTTTACAATTACTTTTTTCATCGCCATATACCCCATATTAGGATAACGGGAAAGTGGCATTCTCTCACCATTTACAAAAAACCCTACGATACCACCGTCATCGTTATAGATATCAGGTAATATTTTAGTATGATTCAATTGAAGTTCAGAGAGGCTGAGACAATAAATTTTATTTCGCAAAGAGGGTACAATCCTTTTTAGGGTAGCATCGTCCGTAACTAATTTAAATTTAGTAGAAGAAATATTTGTTCCTCCGTCAAATACCACCTTTTCATTGGCAGCAGCCGTATAGATAACAGGCATTTCTTTCGTTCCTCCATCTTCTTTTGTCAACTCAAAGGGAGTAGTGAAATGATAGTTACCTCCCTTAATCACAACGGTAGCACTATTTTTGGAATGGTCATTTTTCCTAATAATATCCCTAGCTTTTTGTAAGGTAGCAAAGGGTTTGTCTTTACTTCCTATGTTTTTATCAGACCCTAATGGAGATACATAATAGGTTTGAGCTTGAATCGCAATAGAAAAACAAGTAAATAGTAGTAGTAACAAATAAGAACCCTTCATAAAAATTATAATTTAATGTCTTTGTTGTCGTCATTGACTTTTTGAGCTCCAAAACGTTTAAAGTAAATAATGATGACTTAACCATTCCAATCATTCAAAGCTAAAGTAAAATGAAAAATTATAGGAAATAGGAGTTTGACATAAAGGGTAGCATTTCAATCATACAAATCACTCTAATCAGTAATCCAAAGTGCAACAAGTCTGTTAATTTTTTAGTTAAGAAAACTCTGTTTTGTTAGTTAAGGTTTCAACCTATACATTTGCAGCAGTTCTTTAATTTACTTATCAAGAAAGGCAGAGGGATTTGGCCCGATGAAGCCTTGGCAACCCAAGCAAGTACCACCACTTGTTTAGAAGGTGCCAACTCCACCCCCAAAAAGGGGAGAGATAAGTCAGCATTGGTTTAATTCACTCATATTTTTTGTTGCATCCGCATCAATATATATCACTCTATTAATAGCCCGTCTGATTTATTTCAGTCGGGCTTTTCTTTTGGATAAAAGGTTCAAGTTACAGGTTACAAGATACAAGTTGCTAGTTACTAGTAACCTGAAACAAGAAACCTTACACCATACACCTTTAGCCTTACACCCTTTTGATACGTTTCTTATTGAAAAAAATATTTTTTAACCAATCCGTCTAGCACAATGGTGGAAATGGCTATGGCTGACGGGTAAAACATTTTCAATCATGAGTGATTTACGTTTTGAAACACTGCAATTGCATGCAGGTCAACAGGCAGATGCCACAACAAACTCTCGGGCATTGCCAATTTATCAAACAACTTCGTATGTGTTTAATGACACAACGCATGCTGCAAACCTTTTTGGTTTGAAAGCCTTTGGTAATATCTACACAAGAATAATGAACCCAACTACCGATGTGTTCGAGCAACGCATCGCTGCTTTAGAAGGTGGAGTGGCTGCTTTAGCTACTTCTAGCGGACAAGCTGCACAGTTTTTGGCTTTGAACAACATCCTTCAAGCGGGCGATAACTTTGTTTCGACCTCTTTCTTGTATGGTGGTACGCATAATCAATTTAAAGTGGCCTTTAAAAGATTGGGTAT
>CANCPA010000158.1 GCA_947379895.1 Chitinophagaceae bacterium
CTTGATAAAACGGGTGATATTGCGGGTTATAATGGTGATGGTGCTCGTCTCTTTATCAATCCCGGTGTGCCCAATGTGGTCAGTGAATATGGTTCCACTGTTGCCGAAGGTTCAGGTAAATATGAACCTGGTTTTGGTGATATGGCTTCTCAGCCTCTATTCCCTTGGCGTAGCGGTCAGGCAATTTGGTGTGCCTTTGATTATGGTACATGTGCGGGCAATTTTGGTTTCATGGGCATCATTAACTATCAGCGTATTCCCAAAAAAGCTTGGTATTGGTACAGAAACGAATATCTGAAAATACCACCACCCGAATGGCCAAAAGCAGGAACGCCTGCGACTTTACAGCTTTCTGCCGATAAGTCAATTATTGAACATGCCGATGGTACCGATGATATTCATTTGTTAGTGACGGTTGTCGATACAAATGGAAAGCCTATTACAAATTCTCCCGATATTACATTGACTCTTTTATCTGGTCCAGGCGAGTTCCCTACAGGCTCGAGTATCACCTTCTCCAAAAATAGTGAAGTCAAGATTTCAGAGGGTAAAGCTGCCATTGAGTTTCGAAGTTATTATGCAGGCAGTTCGGTGGTAAAGGCATCGTCTCCCGGATTAAAAGATGCTTTTATGACAATTGTTTCCAAGAATGCGCCCTCTTTCAAAGTGGGGAAATCAATAAAGGTTACCGAGCGTCCGTATCAGAAATTTGTGGAGACAAAAGTGGCAACAAATAAAGCTGTTCCTTCTGCAATTGGAAATAAAACTAATCTTGCTTTCAATAAACCTACTAAGGCAAGTAGCGAAGAGTCAGGACATACAGGTCGATATGCTAACGATCAGGAACAAAATACTTATTGGTCGGCAAATAGTAATCAGGTAGGAGAGTGGTTTCAAATTGATTTGGAAAATACCTTAGTTGTATCAAAAGTGAAGTTACTGTTTCCCAATGAAGGAAACTATCGTTTTAAGATTGAGCTCAATACCGAAGGTGATAAATGGGTGAATGTTTCGGATCAAAGGAGTAATTCAAGCACTAATAAGGTTAGGGAACATCAATCTCAAACGAATCTAAAGGGACGTTTCTTGAGGATTACTTTTACAGACCTACCCGAAGGAAAAAAGGCCTCTTTGGCAGAATTAGAAATATATGGGAGTGAATAGACAGTGAAAAGATAGTAAATGAATAGAAATTGTATTGTAAAGCAAATATATTTTTGTAAAAATTGGTAGATAACGAATAGGGGGTTCTTTATTTTATTGGTTGGACAGGGTTTAAGCACAAATTGGATAAGTGATTTAAAAAGTGAAATTCATATGGTCAAATAACTTATTAACTAATACTTATTACCTAATACCTTAAGCCTTACACCTTAATTTCAACTTTAAAATTATGATAATGAAAAAAAGCAAATGGATTGTAATTGCCGCATTTATTGGAATGGGTTGTTTTTATAACATCTTGTCGGCACAAACACCAAAGTATTTGAATCCAAGCTTGTCAACAGATGAGCGAGTGAGTGACTTGGTGTCAAAATTGAGTCTTGCACAAAAGATAAAGTTGATGCAATATACTGGAACTGCCGTAGAAACAAATGGCTTGAAGATTCCTGCTTATAATTGGTGGAATGAATGTCTGCATGGCGTAGCACGGGCAGGAAAAGCGACCGTATTTCCTCAAGCAATCGGACTTGCTGCAACATGGGATACAGCCTTAATTTTTAAGGTGGCCGATGCCATTTCTGATGAGGCTCGTGCCAAATACAATTATTTTTCATCAAAAGGACAAAGAGGAATCTATCAGGGATTGAATTTTTGGACACCTAATATCAATATTTTCAGAGACCCTCGATGGGGTAGGGGAATGGAAACTTATGGAGAAGATCCATTTCTAACAGGTAAGATGTCGTCCTCTTTTGTACGAGGATTACAAGGGAATAATCCAAATTACTTTAAAACAATTGCGACAGTAAAGCATTTTGCAGTGCATAGCGGTCCCGAATCTCAAAGGCATCGTTTCAATGCCAATGTAAGTGATTATGATTTTTACCATACCTACACACCCGCCTTTAGGATGGCTATTCAGGATGCAGGAGTCTATTCTCTGATGTGCGCCTACAATCGTTTTAGAGATAAACCTTGTTGTGGAAGCGACTTTTTGTTAACCAATTTACTTAGAAATAAATGGGGCTTTAAGGGTTTTATCGTAACAGATTGTTGGGCTGTTGATGACTTCTACAAAAAAGGTGATCATGAAGTGGTACATACTGCTGAAGAAGCCACTGCTTTGGCTATAAAATCAGGTGTTGATTTGGAATGTGGAAATGCTTTCAATGCTATTGATAAGGCAATTGAACAACATTTAGTGACAGAAGCTGAACTTGATGTGGCATTGAAAAGATTGTTTACTGCAAGATTCAAATTGGGCTTTTTCGATGATGTATCCTCCTTAAGTTTTACAAAGATTCCTTATAGTGTTGTAGAAAGTGAAAGTCACAAAGAATTGTCTTTGCAGGCTGCAAAGAAATCAATCGTGTTGTTAAAGAACAATAATCAACTTTTGCCTTTAAATAAATCCATAAAGACCTTAGCGGTCATAGGACCAAATGCAAATGAGGAAGAGGTGATGTTGGCAAATTATAATGGCTTCCCATCTCATGTTATTACGCCTTTAGAAGGTATCAAGAAAAAGATTCCTTATGCGAAGGTGCTATATGCAGTTGGAACAGCAGTTGCCGAGGGATTGCCTGTCCTAAAGGTGATTGGTGAAAATTATTTGTTTACCACCAGCGATGCAACAGTTCATGGACTTATTGGCAATTATTATAACAATAAAAATTTTAAAGGAAAGTCTGTTGTGACAAGAAATGACAAGGAAATAAACTTCAATTGGATTGAGAATGTGCCCGATGCAAAATTGAATCAATTTGAATATTCAGTGGAGTGGAATGGGTATCTAAAGGCGCCTCAAGACGGGGAATACAAATTGGATGTTTATGGTTGCAATAAATTTGAACTCTTTTTAGATGATAAAAAATTGTTTGATTTCAGTTCCGAACATGAACCTCAACATAGGAATTTTTCGGTTAAGTTGACAAAGGACAAAGCAAATAAAATCAGGTTAAGGTTTGTAAATTCGGGTAGTACGCCTTTGGTGAAACTAAATTGGCAGGAACCCAATCAGAATTTGGAGAAAGAAGCCATTGAAGTAGCGTCAAAAGCCGATGCTGTTGTGATGGTGATGGGGTTGACACCTCGTATTGAAGGAGAAGAAATGGATATTAAATTAGATGGTTTTGATGGAGGAGATAGAACCAAATTGCAATTGCCAGTTGTACAACAAAGCTTGATTCAAAAGATACATGCTTTGGGCAAGCCGGTAGTACTTGTATTAGTTAATGGAAGTGCTGTGGCAGTAAATTGGGAAAAAGAAAATATTCCTGCAATTTTAGAGAGTTGGTATGGTGGCGAACAATCGGGCAAGGCAATTGCAGACGTTTTATTTGGCGATTATAATCCATCTGGAAGATTGCCTGTTACTTTTTATACCTCCGAAAATGATATTCCTGCCTTTGATAATTACGATATGAGTGGTCGTACTTATCGTTATTTTAAAGGAAAGCCATTGTTTCCATTTGGTTATGGTTTAAGCTATACCACATTTTCTTATAGCAATTTGAAAGTCCCTCAAAGGATACAAAAGGAACAACCATTAATGGTGTCTGTTGACGTAACAAATACAGGGAAAAAGGATGGAGAGGAAGTGGCAGAATTATATCTAAGTGCAACTAATAAGACAGAACAATCTGCGATTAATTCTTTAAAAGGATTTCAGCGTTTGGCATTAAAGGCAGGAGAAACAAAGAAGGTAACTTTTGTTGTAAATCCCGTCGATTATTCGGACGCCCTTGAAGGAAATGATGTGAAGATTTCTGTAGGAGGAAGTCAACCGGGATTCAGTGCAGTCAAGGAAACTGTTGTTCCTGTTGATGCGAATTAAAATTTATTAAACAAAGTCTTTAATTTAAGGAAGGTTTCGCTTTAAGCGAATCCTTCCTTTTGCTAATGACATCCTTTGAAATGGAAAGTTACTTATTGAAAAACTGGGTGTCAGACTGAGACGCTCGAAGTCGGGTTGAATAGTTATAGTTGTTTGCACTTCGATAAACTGCTAATCACAAGTAGTTTATTTGTTTGAAAACAAAAGAACCATTTTTGAATTATTGCCCTTCGACGGGCTCAGCCTGACAATCACCCTTATTTTCGGTGAGTATGCGATGTCATCTCAAAAAACTTGAGAAACACTAATTACTGCCTCAGCCTGACAATCACCTTGATTTTTGGAGAGTAGGTAATGTCATTTCAAAAAACTTGATTAACTCAAATTAATGTCTTTATGTGATAAGGATAATTTAATATTACACGGTTAGAACTTTAAAGCAGATAACAAATGATTGGAATGAATTACTAAAAGAGAATCTTATGCAACAAACTTGATATAGCAAAGTTTACCTTAAAACGGATAACAACGTAAAACGTAATACTTACAACTTATAACGTACAACTTAATACTTAAAACTCAATCATGCGAAAAAGTACTTTCTTTTTGTTGATGTTTTCCTTTCTATTTAGTGCAGTCCAAGCTCAAGTAATAGTAAATGGACTTTTAACCGACAACTTAGTCAACCCAATTGGTATCGATAATCCTTTGCCACGGTTTACTTGGCAATTGATTTCAAAACTCCATAATTGTTTCCAAACCTCTTACGAAATAAGCGTTCGGCAAGGAAATAAAATCGTTTGGGCATCAGGTAAGCAGACTAGTAATCAATCGGTTTTAGTGCCATATTCTAACCATGCCATTCCATTGGAAACTGCTGAAAAATATACTTGGCAAGTACGGGTAACAGATAATACAGGAAAGACTAGTGCTTGGAGCGAGCCTGCATATTTTAGGATGGGACTCTTAAAAGTATCCGATTGGAAAGCCAAATGGATTGTCACTAGCTATGTTGAAGACACATTGTTGAGACCTAGTCCAATGTTTAGGAAAGAATTTGTATCGAAGAAAAAGTTACTTTCAGCTACTGCATTCATTACTGCACATGGTTTATATGAAGCGCACATTAATGGCGTAAAAGTAGGAGATGCGGTCCTTACTCCCGGTTGGACTAGCTATCATAAGCGCTTACAATACCAAGTGTATGATGTGACTAACTTGGTCAAAAATGGGACTAATGCCATTGGTGTTGTATTAGGCAGTGGGTGGTATCGAGGGCATTTGGCCTGGAAGAATCAGCTAAATGTTTATGGTAAAGACATTGCCTTATTGATGCAAATTAAAATTGACTACTCCGATGGAACAAGTGAAACGATAGTTTCGGACGAATCATGGAAATCTACAACAGGTGTAATTCGCTATTCGGAAATATATAATGGCGAAACAATTGACGCTCGTTTAGAGAAAAACGGCTGGGATAATGTAGGATATGACGATAAGAATTGGGCAGGAACAAAAGAAATACATATTGCCAAAGATAATTTGATTGCAACGCAAAATGAGTTGGTGAAAAAGCACGAGGAATTTAAACCACTTCGGATTTTCAAAACCCCTAAAGGTGAGCAAGTGATAGATTTTGGTCAAAATTTGGTGGGGTGGACAGTCTTAAGAGTGAAAGGAAATGCAGGTGATTCAGTGCGTCTTTACCATGCAGAAGTACTAGATAAAGCGGGTAATTTTTATACTGCCAACCTAAGAACGGCAAAGGCAGAAGATAATTATATCCTAAGCGGTGGTAAAGATGTTTTCGAACCCCATTTTACATGGCATGGATTCAGGTATGTGAAAGTAGTAGGGATAAGGGAATTGAAGGCAGAAGATATCAAGGCAGTAGCCATTTATTCTGATATGAAATCGACGGGCACCTTTGAATGCTCAAATCCACTTATCAATCAATTGCAACACAATATTCTTTGGGGACAAAAGGGTAATTTCTTAGATGTGCCAACCGATTGCCCACAACGGGATGAGCGATTAGGATGGACGGGCGATGCACAGGTATTTTGCAATACCGCTGCCTTTAATATGAACGTGCATAATTTTTTTGCAAAATGGACGAAGGATATTGCAGTTGAACAAACTGCAAAGGGCTGTGTTCCAAATGTTGTACCAAACGTTTTGGGCGAGGTTGGCAGTTCATCCGCAGGGTGGGGTGATGTTAGCACTATTGTTCCATGGAATATTTATTTGGCATACGGCGATACTGCAATGCTTACTCAACAATACAATAGTATGAAGGCTTATGTAGAATATATGCATAACACAAGTAAAAATAATCTTTGGAACAGTGGCTTTCACTTCGGAGATTGGTTATACTATCATCCTGAGAATGATAAAGACGGTCGTGCAGCGATTACGGATAAATATTTAATTGCCCAATGTTTTTATGCTTATTCAGTTCAGTTACTTATCAATGCTGCTAAAGTATTGGGCAAAACTGAGGATGTGACTTCTTATACCGCTTTACTAGAAAAAGTCAAATCAGCATTTAGGCAAGAATATGCCACGCCAAATGGTAGATTGGTTTCTAATACACAAACCGCCTATTTATTAGCCCTTAATTTTGATATGTTACCTGATTCTGTACGCAAACAGGCTGCTGAAAGGTTGGCAAACAATATTAAAAGCTACAATAATCATCTTACAACAGGCTTTTTAGGTACTCCTTATTTATGTTCGGTGTTAACCAATTTTGGATATAATGAGTTGGCTGGCAAACTATTGCTGCAGGACACTTACCCTTCATGGTTATATCCCGTTAAAATGGGTGCAACAACTATTTGGGAAAGATGGAACGGACAAAAAACTGATAGCACTTTCGAAACAACGAGCATGAATTCATTCAATCACTATTCTTATGGAGCAATTGGTGATTGGCTGTATAAAAAACTAGTGGGTATTGATACATACGAAGATGGAGTAGGATATCAACATAGCAAAATACAACCTCATCCTTTTTCGGGAATTACTTATGCGAGTGCTAGTATAGAAACCTATTACGGAACTTTAGCAAGCAGTTGGAATTTAGAAAATGGCCTCTTAACTATTCATGCAAATATTCCTGCAAATACGCATTCCACCATATTTATTCCTGCAAAAGAAGTGGCAGATATCAAAGAAGTTGGAAAGGCAATTGCCGAAAATAAAGAGTTGAAGGTTATCGGTAAAGAGAATGGATATATTGTAATCAATGCAACTTCAGGCAGTTATCATTTTAGTTGTAAATACTGAGAGATAACTTTTGAATAAGTTAATTTCAAAAGACGTACGCTATATTATGAAGTAGTATTTCTCTGTGCCTTTCTTTTCAATACAACATAGAAAAAAGCTATGTGGTTTTATCTGAACCTAATAAACCTACTATATAACTTCTTTTCAGAAAAGATTTCCAATGCTACGAAGTAGGATTCCTTTGCAATGTCGTTAAGTTAAGAAACAGTCGTCAGGTTGAGGCAGTATTTAGAGTTTCTCAAGTTTTTTGAGATGACATCGCATACTCTCCGAAAATCAATAGGACTGTCAGGCTGAGCCTGTCGAAGCTGGAACTAGCTTAAATAATCCATATTAATTTTCAAACTTTTAAACCACTGTCATTATCAGCTTGTCGAAACCGGTCTAAATTAAGGTTCTTTCCTTCTTTGTGCGCCTTCGACTAGCGCAGGCTGACACCCTTATTTTCGATTAGTACGCTTAACTTAATGACATTACATTTCTATGTTACCTTCTTTTTAATAAAACATAAAAAAACTAGGTCTCTTCTATGTGTCTGTTGTGCCTCCTATGTGGTAGCCTTTCGTCTTTTCTATAAGTTATTTTACTAGAAACATGACCCTCTTCATTTCTCACTTTGTGTTGAAACTCTTTTTTATCTTCCACCTTTCTCAATAATTATAGAAAATTAAATAAATCACACTTCTATCAAAGTAATTCCACTTACTTTCAACTTAATAGTCGTAATTCACCGACTTACATATCAACGTATCCATTTTGTCAGTCATCTTTTTAATAAAGCACACAAGTCAAGTCAAAAGGATGTATCCCAATACCTCATTGCCACGCTTTTCACTACTATTTTTACCACAGATATTTTTTCGTAAGGCTCAGATATGTTTGCTGGAAGCACACATATTTTTTTTAGATGCCCACAAATGTTTGCTGGAAACACAGAAATTTCTTCTGGAAGCACACATATTCTTGCTGGAAGCGTACATATCCATTCTTAATAAGCAGAGATGTCTTCTTGTAGAGCATCAATCCTTCCTTGAAGCCCAGATATGCTCGCGTGAAAGACACATATCCCTGCTGGAAGCACACATATTTTTAGCTCACAATAACAGTTCACATATAAAATTTAAATTATGACATCTATTCAGACATCAAAGTTCAACGTTTACAACAAGATTGCAGCTTTTCTATTGATTTATGCACTTTCATTTAAAGGACTAACTCGTTTACTCAAAGCAGTGTCCGACTTCACTTCTGCTTTTACCGACCTCAAGAAACTTTTGCCAGTATCTACTAAACAACCTTCAATGCCAATAACATTGACCAAAAATGAAATTTTTGAGTCCATGATAAATCAGGTTTTATCCCTTGCCAATCGTGCTTACTTATTCGCTTCTGATTATTCTAACAATATACTCTTAGAAACCTTCCATGTTGAAGTGTACAACTTCCATAATGTCGCTGAACCAGCCAAGATTCTTTTGGCAAAAAATATATTAGAAGCACTAAATGCCAATAGCGCAGCCCTAATTGCAGACTATGATATCACGGCATTAGAACTCACAACTTTAGGTGATGATATTACTTTAGCTCAAAATTTAATTGCAGCTCCAAGTGCTAATATAAGCACCAATAAAGCAGCAAATGATGCAATAGTCGTAGGTTTCTCAATTGTGGATGCGAAGTTTCAACTATTGGAAAAAGCAATTTTTGGTAAATTTAAATCAGGTCCTGCCGCCAATCAAACCCTGATAAATAATTTTGACTATGCGAAACTCTTATCAAACACAACCCTCCACACCAAACTAATTGCTACTCTTAAAGATATTGATGGAAATGATATTGAAGGAGGAATAGCGTCAATATTAATTGGAAAAGAAACAAAGGAAGCTAAATCCGATATTTTAGGAGTGGCTGAAATAGATGAATTTCATGGAGGTACCTACCATGTTACTTTCTCTGCTCCCGGATTTATCTCTCAATCTAAAACTATTAAGTTTACTCAAGGCAAAGTCACTACAATAACAATCATACTTTTAAAAGTATAAACCAAGTGATATTTCTAAACCCCATTTCTCCGTATAAGGTTTTTGAACCCTTACAGGGATATGCAACAGTCCTGTAGTAATTTGCCTGCTAACCTCATACGGATTTGCATCCAACCTTTAAAGGAATTATACCACAATACAATTAAACCAGAAATCTCATTTCCACCCCAATAAAATCAGTAGAATAATTATAAGAAACTGTTTATGAGATAGTATAAGCACTCTTGCTTGCACTGATATAAGTTTAATTATGAAAAGAGTTTTTTGGTTGATTGTGTTAATTTCATTCACCTCCCCTTCATTTTCTCAAGTTAGTCTGACATTGAATACTCAAATCCGTTATCAAAAGATAGAAGGGTTTGGCGGTTCTGTCTTTTATTATTGTGATTGGTTGATCGTTCACTCTCGTCGTCAACAGATATACGATTATCTGTTCAAGGATTTAGGCGCCACAATATTGCGTACAGGTAATCATTATTATTCTGAAACGCCCTCCAATCCATTTATGGATAAAGAGGCTAGTGTAATTATCGAAGCCAATAAAAGAACTCCTACTGATGTATTATTGAGTGCTTGGAGTCCTGCACCCATTTATAAAAGCAATAAGAGTGTATATAATTATAGCACAAAAGCTACTCTTGCCACCGATTCTTTAGGTCACTTTGTTTATGGGCCTTATGCAAAATGGTGGTACAATTCGTTAATAGAATATCAAAAGAGGGGTGTAAGTGTAAAATATATGAGTATTCAGAACGAGCCTAATTGGGCACCGGGTTATGATGCCTGTTTCTTCATGCCTAAAGAACAACTTGTTTATGATGATTCCTTGAAAAAAAATGTTCTCGTCGCCTCTTATGCACAAGCCTTTTCTCAAGTTTATGATACGATTGATACCTATAAAAGCAATCTGAAAGTGGTTCCTAAAATGTTAGGGCCTGAATTATTTGGAATAGAAAAGACTTTTTCGCCAAATTTGGTTTCTTACACTTCTAATATGGATATGAAGAAATGTTATGGTCTCATACATCATCTCTACACAGGTGGAAATGCGTATTTTGCACAGACTTATGTTAATAATATGAATTATATTAACACCAACTACCCTAATATTCCTAAATTTCAAACTGAGTATAGTAACGGCAATTGGTTCTCGACAGCAGGATTAATTCAAAACTCTTTAAAATACGAGCGTGTTTCCGGGTATTTAGTTTGGGGCTATTCATATCCTGGCATGACTACCTCTTTAGTAAATATGCAAAACCCATTTGATAGCGCTCATTGGACAAATAAGAATGGGTTTACGATTACAAAATCGTTTTATGCCTTAAAGCATTTTTGTAAATATATCCGTCCCGGTTGGCAAATGGTTGCTATTTCGCCCTCTGATTCGTCATTGTCTTCAACTGCTTTTATCAGCCCTGATTCTGCACAGGTAGTCATTGTCTTAATTAATAATAGTAAAGTTAAAAAAACAATTTCTATCGGTACGTCAGTCGGATTTTCTATTGGAACAGGAACATTGTATGTCACTGATTCCACTCAAAACTTTGTAAATGCCGGTGCTTACAATTCTTCAGGTACCGTACTTACCCCGATGTCAATTAATACATTTGTTTTAGATAAGGCATTTCCTGTACCTGTTACATTATCGGATTTCAGTGTAAATCTCATTTCTAGTGGCAAACCTTTATGTAAATGGAAATCGGAATTGACAGCAGATAGTCGAATTAGTTTCGTAGTAGAGAGGAGTATTGATGGTGTGGAGTTTAAACAAATAGGCAAAGTCGCATCAATGAATGGGATTACGGACTATTCTTTTACAGATACCATTAACTCAAAATTGAATTTATATTATCGAATTAAGACTTTAAATCCTGATAATAAATCTTCCTATTCAAATGTGGTTATTTTAAAGAATAATACTGATAATAGAAAATTTTTCATTCAACCTAATCCTGCCCACAATAGAATTATCATTAGTGGATATGGTTTAAAGAAAGTATCTATCAGTGATGTTTCAGGCAAGGTGATGTTTACGAAGTCTTTAAATGCAGATATTTCCGAAAATACAATTAATCCAACCTTATCTCAAGGAGTCTATTGGATAAATGTAATGTTTGAAGATGGGTTAAGTCAGGTTGAAAAAGTGGTGTATTTCCCCTAATGCTTACTAGTTTTTGGGTTACTACATTGGAGGGTTTACCACAAAGTCAACGAAGAAAAAACAATGAACACAAGGGATTCTTATTAAATAAGGCAGGAAAGTACCAAAAAAGGCTACCACATAGGTTTTACCACAAAGACAACGAAGAAAAAACAAGGAACACAAGGGATTCTTTTTAAAATAATTGGCAGGTAAGTACCAAAAAAGGCTACCACATAGGT